>CALAMM010000113.1 GCA_937925775.1 uncultured Fimbriimonadales bacterium | reverse complement strand
CAGGGCAGGCTCTACACGCAGGCAACCGCATGGGAACTATCCAAGCAGGAGCACCTTATCCTGCTCTGCGGACACTATGAGGGCGTGGATGCCCGCGTGCGCGACCATTTGGCGACCGACATCATCAGCATCGGCGACTATGTGCTGACGGGAGGCGAACTGCCCGCGCTCATCGTTATCGACTCGGTCGTGCGCCTCTTGCCAGGGGCAATTCACTCGCCTGAGTCGCTGGCGCAGGACTCTTACTCCGATGGGTTGCTGGGGTATCCGCAATACACGCGCCCTGAGGTGTTTCGCGGGCTGCGCGTGCCCCGCGTGCTCCTCTCTGGCAATCACGGCGCGATTAGCCGCTGGCGACGCAAACAACAGCTGCGCCTCACGCGCACCCTACGCCCTGACCTATTTGCTAAAGCCTGCCTGACGCAGGAGGATATCCAACTGCTGCGCGAACTGGAGACCTCAGGAACCGAATAGGCTATAATTACCGCAGGTGAAACAATGCGTTCGAAATGGGTGGTTTGGGCACTGCCGTTCCTTGCGCTTGTTGCGATAGGTTTCTACCGTCCTGCTGAAAACGCTCCTCGCGCCTTGCCGCTCGCGGTGATTTTCGGCTCTGAAATTAACGGCTACCTCACGCCTTGCGGCTGTAGCAAGCCGATGGTGGGCGGTATGCCGCGGCGCGGCACCCTGCTCAAGCAGCTCGCGGAGAACTACACGCTGCTCAAGCTCGAAAATGGCGACCTGACGAAAGCGGCAGGGCGTCAGGACGAGCTGAAAGCCGAGACGCTCATCGAAATGCTCAATCAGATGGGCTACGACGCGCTCAACTTGGGCAAGTATGACTTTTTGCTGGGGATGGACTATCTGCGTGCGCTGCAGATGCAGTTCAAGGGGGCGATGCTCTGTGGGAATGTGTTGGAAGGAGGCAACCCTGCGTTTGATGCCTACACGCTGGTGGAGAAGCGCGTGCAGGGTCGCCCGCTTCGCGCCCTCATCGTAGGGCTGATTTCGGAGCAGCATGCCGAGGCCCTGCGCCACCGCAATCCGCACCTGAGCGTTGTGCCCGCGCGACAGAAACTGGACGCGCTGCGCCCGCAGATTGAGACGATGGGCGACCTGCGCCTCCTGCTCTTCTACGGCACCGCGCAGGAAGCAGAACAGATTGCCCAAGCGCACCCCTATTTCCATCTGATTGTGTATGCCAACGGCGGCGACGGGCCGCTGCCCACCAAACAGGTCGGGCAGACGCGCCTCGTATTCGCAGGCAACGACGCCAAGTTCGTCGGTATCGCCTACCTCAGTGAGAGCGCACCCCACGAGATTGCCCGCGTGGAACATGTGCGACTCACGGAAGACTTCAAGGACGACGAGCAGATTATGGCGATCAAGTTAGGCTATCTGGCGCGTGTGGAAGCCGAGAACCTGCTGGCGCTGGTGCCACGCCGACCGACTCTCAACGGCAGCGGCTTCGCGGGCAGCCGCGCCTGCATGCCCTGCCACTCGGAAGACTATCGCATCTGGCAGCGCACCGCCCACGCCAAAGCCATGCAGACCCTCATCGAGGCAAAACACGACAAAGACCCCGAGTGCGTGGTGTGCCATGTCGTGGGGCTGGAGTACGAAGGCGGTTTCCAGAGCATGGAGAAGACCCCTACGCTCAAAGATGTCGGCTGCGAGAGCTGCCACGGACCTGCCCAGCTCCACGCGCAAGACCCCGAAACGCATCGGCTGGGGAAGGCAGGCGCACAGTCCTGCATGCAGTGCCATGTGCCCGCGCACAGCCCCAACTTCGACTTCGAAACCTACTGGAAAAAGATCGAGCATGGGTTCAAAAAGGAGTAGGCGTTGCGCTTTATGGGGGCACGCGCCCTGAGCTTCGCGATTCCCCACCGCTTAGGAGAGCGGCGGGGCTAATCGCCAGCGCAGTTTATTGGACGCAGGGCAGGCGTCTCCGCCTGCCCGCTTCTTTCAAATCACCGTTCGCCGCAGGTCTTCCCCACCTGAGCCGGGGCGAATGGGCTTCACATTTGCCACATACTCCGGCTCGTAGTCGATGAGCTTCAGCCAATCTTCCATCACATCGGACTTGGGGAAGATTTCGTTCTCGCGGTATTCCATCTCGATGGCGCGTTTGAGGTCGTCAGGGCGCAGCCCATGCTCTATGTTCGGCTCGTCGATGGCGCGTCGGATGGCGAACTCTTTCGCGCGATCCACAACGGACTTAATCAGTGCGCCGCTGACCAGGTCGCGCCAGTATAGCGTTTCTACGCCTCCGTTGCGCAGATACACCTGCAGGAACTCGGTGTCGGGTGCCTTGCGCCACAGGTACTGCACTGCCTGTTCGATCAGGCATTCACGCGCCTCAGCTGGTGTGTCGTACTCGCGCACGAAGTCGGGATCCAGAGGCAGGGTCGGCGTGAGGTAAATCCCGAAAATCTCGCGCGTGGCATCCCGGTCGGGGCGGCGCACTTTCACCTTGCGGTCGATGCGCCCCGGACGCAGAATCGCGGGATCAATATAGTCAGGGCGGTTGGAAGTGAGCATGACCACCACATTTTCGAGGCTCACCAGACCGTCCATCTCGGCGCAGAACTGGGGCACAACGGTGTTGGAAATGTTCAGCCACTTGCCTGAGCTGCGCGTGCGCAAAATCGACTCCGCCTCGTCGATAAAGATGAACACAAGGTAGCCCTCGCGCGCCTTCTCGCGGGCAATCGCGAAAATCTCGCGCACCATTCGCTCCGTCTCACCCAGCCACATGTTCAAAATCTTGGGACCGTTGATGTACATGAAATACTCTTTCACGGGTTTACCCAGCCGTTCGGAGTATTGGCGCGTGAGGTTGTAAGCGGTGGCTTTGCCGATGAGCGTTTTGCCGCAGCCAGGGGGTCCGTAGAGCAGGATTCCCTTGAGCGGTTGTTTTTCAAACTTTTTGAAGATTTCGGGGTGGAGCATGGGCAGTTCGATGGTCTCGCGAATAAGCCGAATTGCCTCTTCCTGCCCGCCAATCTGGCTCCACTCAATCGGCGGTACCTCCTCGAAGTAGTAGTCGCGCACTTCTTGGTGGGGGATATGCTCGATGGCGACTTTGAAGTTCGGCTCGAGGCGCACTTCGTCGCCGGGCTTGATGAGAACCTCCGAGAGGTCAGTAGAGCGGAACACGATGCGTGAGGTCATACCCTGCGGGTCTGCCCCAACGCGCAGGCGATCTCCCTCCAGCACTTCCTGCACCTTTACAATCGGTCCTGCAGGGTGATAGCCTAAGTCGCCGATAACGGCAAACGCCTCGTTGACCTTGACGCGCGTGCCCACTTTGAAGTTGGGATTCTCTAACTTCGGGTCGATATTGGCATAATACTCGCTGTCGCCCAGCGCGATCATCGCAACGCCCTCATCGGGCTGCCCCAGAAAGACGCCGATGCGGTTCGCGGGGCTGGTCAGTTTCTGATATGCCTCCTCATACTCCTGAATCGCCTGAATCGCCTCCTGCATCTGCCGTTCATCGACTTCCAGCTGGTGGTGGAGCAGGCGCAGTAGCTGTCTCAGGCGCAGGTCGTCGCGAGGCGCGATACGCATAATCTCTTCCAGAATTGCCAGAGCGCGGATTTGCGTCTCGGGCAATTCGAACTCGTCGTCATAACGGCGTGCCATGTGGATAGAACCTCCTCACCGTATACTACCGCAATTGTACCTCGAAGGTTGCAGGGTCGGCAACTTGGTCGGGGGTCATCTGCACGCGCCCGTCGGGGGTGAACAGCACCCCCTCGCTTTCAAGGTAGGCTCTTTGCAGTTGAGCAAGCATCGGGTCGCGCCTATGGATTCGCAGGCGACCGTCGCTGCCCACCACGCGCCACCAGGGGATATCGTCCTCCAGCGCAGCTGCCATAATGCGCCCGACCTGCCGCGCCGTTAGTGGAGGACACCACGCCGCGACCTGTCCATAACTCATCACTTGCCCGCGCGGGATTTGGCGGACAAGGGCATAGACCTGTGAGGCACTCATAGG
>CALAMM010000112.1 GCA_937925775.1 uncultured Fimbriimonadales bacterium | reverse complement strand
CTTGTGGACGCTGCGCAGATGGTAAGTGCGCTCAGCATCTGGCTTTCGGGGCTTATCCTGTATCGGGTCTTGCGCCTTACAGGGCTGAGCGTGGGATTGAGCGGTTGGATAGTGTTCTTCTTTTACGGCGCGAATGTGGCGTGGGTTAGCGCGTCGATGTTGCCTGTGGCGTCGCTTTCGCTGGTGTTAATGGCGTGGTGGGGGCTGAGCGCGATTCGCTGGTTGGCGACGCGCGAGCTGGATTCTGCAGGTGGCGTGCAGCTGGGCATGTGGGCGGGCGTGCTGGGGTTGGTGAATTTGTTTGCGCTGATTCCCGCGCTGGTAGCGGGGGTTCTCGCCTTGCGTCGTGGTGGGGGTGCAGGGCTGCTGGGCGCGGCGTTGGGCGTCGCGCTCGTGGGCTACCTTGTTGTCTACTTCGCTGTGCTACCCCTGCAGGCGCAGGTCGGCGGCGCGGTGCGCCCGAAACCCGCGTTAGTGGAATGGTTCTGGACTGGCGAAGGCGCCAGCGCCATCGATGTCCCGCGCTACTCAGGTCTCTACTGGCGCATGCTGGGGGAGCAGATGCAGAGTTTCCTGCTGTCGCTGGGGCAGCCCTTCCGCGTGCGTGATGTGTACCAATATGTGCTGGGCGGCGGGTTTGTCTCGCTCATCAAGGGCTTCTTTCTGTTGCTTGCGTTGGTGTTTGTAATTGTGCTTGGGTCTCTCCTGTTCTCAGGGGAGCGCGTGCCGACCGATCGGCTGGTGAGCGCGGTGCGTGGGTTGGGCGGCGGCGCGCTGCTTGTGTCGCTACTTATCCTCGTTTTATGGCAGGGCGACCGTCAAGCGTTCTATCTATGGACGCTGTTCTGGGCGTTGGTGGGGCTGGGTGGCTGGCTGGGTAGCTATGTGGAGGAGGATATACGGCGGGTGAGTTTCGTACTCCCTGCGCTTGTGCTCACGATGCTTGTGTTTGGGCTGATGAAAGCGGCGACCCTGCGTTCGCCCGAACATGACGGCGAGCGACAGGAAGCGGAGGCGTTCGCTACGGGCATTCGCGACGGCGATATACTTGTGGCCGCCACGCGCTTAGCGGAGTGGCTGCGCTACTACGCGGCTGGCAGAGCGCAAGCCATCGACGCCAGCTGCTGGCTCGATCCCGCAACCGATTTTCAGAGCCTCTTGCAGACCACACGCCAAGAGAGCAAGCGCCTCGTCCTCTGGGATTACGCATTGGCTCCCGAAGTGTATCAACGCGCGGGGCTGGTTTTCAACCCTGCATGGCTGGAGTCGCTGGGCAAGGCGCACACCGAGGCGCAGAACGCAGGGGGCGCATACCTGCGCCGATTCGCCAACCTCGTGGTCTATCCCACGCTCACTCTGCAGGCAGGCGAAGTGCAAACCTTCACCGCAAACCCGTAATTAACGACGACGATGCATGACGATGCGTATCTGATAGAAGCGGCGAAACAGGGCGATGAACGCGCCTTTGACCGACTTTGGGCGCGCCATCGCGACAAGGTGTTCCGCTCGCTGCTTAAAGTGTGCGGTGGCAACCCCGACACGACGCACGATGTGCTGCAGGATGCCCTGCTGAGCGCGTTCAAAGCGTTGCAGCAGTTTCGAGGCGATGCCAACTTCGCCACTTGGCTTTACACCATCGCGCGGCGGCTCTGTATTCGCGCCCGCCGCGACCTAGATCGCTTCTACTCGCTCGACGACCCGCTCAACAGCGACGAGGGGAGGGAGATTCTGCGCCAGCTCATCGACCAGTATTCCCAAGACCCCGAAGCCATCGCGATTGAGAACGACCTCCGCGAGCGCGTGCAGCAAGCGGTGGCGGAGTTGCCCGACTCGCTGCGCCCTGTGCTGCAACTGCGCGATATCGAGGGGCTGTCCACTGAAGAGACTGCTCAGAAACTGGCTAACGCAAGCGGCGGTGAAAGCGCGCCTCCATCGCGCCCGCGAGTTGCTCCGTCAGAAGCTGGAAATCTACCTAAGGCAGGAATAGCCTACAGCCCGATCGTGTCTCTGAGAGCGCGTCCCAAGTGCAGGAGCGCGTCCACACCCAGCGCCATAATCAGGGCGACCACAACGCCCACCAGCCAGCCTGCGCCCAGCAAATAACTATCGCGGTTCGCCAGTCCAACGCCGATGAGCAGCACGCCCAGTGCAGGGAGCGTATTCATAAACGGCATCGGCGAGGACAGGACCAGCGCCAGCCCGATCACGATGATTGCGCTCAGCCGAAGGATTAGCCCGTTGCGGGTGAGGCGTCTGCCGCGCGGGTGGGAGACCTTCTCGATTTTGCGTAGCAGGGCGACGCCGCGCGTCTGCAACGCCGCCACGACTTTCGGCGACAGCACTTTCGCTCTCCAGCGACGCGGAAACCAAGGCTGCTTCAAGCCGAGCAGCATTTGCAGCGCGACCAGTGTCATCAGCGCGCCCAGCACGCCCGAAGTGCCCGGCGGCAATACGGGAATAAACGCGGGAATCGCAAGCAGGATCAGGAGGAACCCGTAGCCGCGGTCGCCTGCCCGATCCAGCACTTCTCCTAACACCACCACACCGTCCTGATTCGCATCCAGCGCGCGGGCGAACAGTTCCGAAAGGCGCGGCTCGGTGGGAGGCGTCTTGGTACTCACCTGTGAGATTATACCGTATTTTGGGTAGAATTAAAGTGCCTGCTGGCTGGGCGGCGGCGCCCGATTTGGGCGAGGAAAGTCCGGGCTCCGCAGGAGACTGTGCTGGGTAACCCCCAGGCGTCGAGGTTTCTCGGCGACGGCGAGCGCCACAGAAACGCAAACCGCCCCGTTCGGGGTAAGGGTGCAACGGTGCGGTAAGAGCGCACCAGCGTTCGCGCGAGCGATCGGCTGGGCAAGCCCCACAGGGAGCAAGGTCATGTAGGGAGGGGATGACGCGCTCCGCCGACCCTCCGGGTAGACCGCGTGAGGCTTCGCGTAAGCGAACGCCCCAGAGAGATCGCCGCCTCAAACAGAACCCGGCTTACACGCCAGCAGGCAAGTCGCAACGGCAAACGACGCCGTCCTTTATTCGCCCTGCGCCGCGCGCACCATCGCCAGAAACTGCGCCTCGTCCAAAACAGGGATTCCCAGCTCCAGCGCTTTCTGCAGTTTGCTCCCCGCCCCAGGCCCTGCGACCACATAAGTCGTTGCTTTACTCACGCTGGAGGTGGCGCGTCCGCCCAGTTCGCGCACCAGCGCCTCGGCTTGCTCGCGCGTGTAGGACTGCAGCTCGCCTGTGAACACGAAGGTCATCCCCGCGAACGGCGTCGCCTTGCGCTCTTTCCGCTCGGCTTCCATGCGCACCCCTGCTCGGCGCAGTTTCTCGATTACGGCGCGGTTCTCAGGACGGGCAAAGAACTCCACCACCTCGCGCGCGGTCTCAGGTCCTATGCCGTGAATTTGCATAATTTGCTCTTCACGCGCGTTCATGAGCGCGTCGAGGCTGCCGAAATGCTCGGCTAACAGGCGCGCGGCGTGTTCGCCCACATGGCGGATGCCCAGCGCGAAAATCAGTCGCTCCAGCGGGTTCTGCTTGCTCTTTTCAATCGCGTTCAGCAGGTTGCTCACCAGTTTCTCGCCGCTGCGTTCCAGTTGAACCAGCGCGTCGCGGTGCTGAGGGAGGGAATACAGGTCGGCAGGGTCCTTGATGTAGCCCAAGTCGAAGAGTCGTTGCACCCACTTGTCGCCGACGCCTTCGATGTTCATCGCGTTGCGACTGGTGAAGTGGCGGATGCGCTCCACAATCTGGGCGGGGCAGGCGAGGTTGATGCAGCGCAGGGCGGCTTCGTCCTCCGCGCGTTCCACCCGTGCGCCGCATGCTGGGCACTGCGTCGGCGGCTCGATGGGGATTTCGTCGCCGTCGCGTGCGTCGGTCAGCACGGACACCACTTCAGGGATGACCTCGCCCGCGCGCTGGATTACTACGCGGTCGCCGAGGCGGATGTCTTTCTCGCGGATGTAGTCGATATTGTGCAGGGTGGCGCGAGCGACCGTGACGCCACCCACCTGCACAGGCTCCATTATCGCCACGGGGGTCAGCACGCCAGTGCGCCCGACCTGCCAGCGCACCTCCAGCAAGGTGGTAATCGCCTGCGCGGCGGGGTACTTATAGGCGATTGCCCAGCGGGGTGCGCGGGCGGTGGCGCCGAGCTGGCGCTGCCACGCTATGCGGTTGACCTTAATCACCACGCCGTCGGTGGCGTAGTCCAGTTCGGCGCGGCGGCGGCTCCACGCGCGGCAGAACTCAATCGCTTCGTGGATGGTCTTCACAAGGCGCGTGTGCGGGTTCACGGGGAAGCCCCAGCGCTTGAGTTGCTGCAGGATGTCCCACTGGGTCGCGAACTCGATGCCCTCGCAGTAGCCCACGCCGTACGCCCAGAATCGCAGGCGTCGTCGGGCGGTGATGCGCGAGTCGAGTTGGCGTAGGCTCCCTGCGGCGGCGTTGCGCGGGTTCGCAAACAGTGGCTCGCCTGCTTGCGCCCGCTCATGGTTGATGCGCTCAAACTCCTGATAACTGAGATACACCTCGCCGCGCACCTCAATAAGGCGCGGTGGCGCGTCGAACAGGCTGTCTTCACTGCGTAGGCGCAGCGGGATTTGGCGCACGGTGCGGATGTTGGGCGTCACCTCCTCGCCGCGCACACCGTCGCCGCGCGTCGCCCCTACCGTCAGCACGCCCTCCTCGTAAGTGAGCGAGACCGCCAGCCCGTCTATCTTCAGCTCACAGGTGTACTCGATGTCCGCCTCCTGCGGAAGGTCTAAGAACCGCTTCACGCGCTGGTCGAACGCAAGCAACTCTTCCTCGCTGAAGGCGTTGTCAAGGCTGAGCATTGTCTCGCGGTGCGCATGTTCGGGGAACGCGCTGAGCGGGGGCGCACCGACGCGCTGCGTGGGCGAGTCGGGCGTGATGAACTCAGGAAACTGCGCTTCCAGCTGCTGCAGCTCGCGGAACAGCGCGTCGTACTCCTCGTCCGAGATCTCAGGCTGGTCTAATACATAGTAGCGATAGTTGTGGTACTCCACCAGCCTGCGCAGTTCGGCGATACGCGCTTGCGCCTGTTCGCGGGTCATGGCAGGTATGTTCGCGTTCGGAGGGAGATTTCCTGCAAGCGGAGCAGGGCAGGGTTTGGACACAACAAGGTTTTCGTGGGGTCTTGACCTCTTTTTAGCCCAGCGCAAGCACCTGCGACGCCTTGTGGGCAGCTGAGACGCGGAAGCGGTCATCGAAATGCTCAAGACATACCACGTGGGAGGGGAATCTAACTCTATGGGACTGAAGGACAATCTGCACTAATTGTGCGTTTCGTAAGAGCTGTGCCGAGGCAGGGAAAGGCAGTTGCGCCGCTGAACCGATGACAGGCACGGGAATCTGCCCCTACGGCGTCGGGCTTCGCCCAGTCGCAGGATGTAGGGGCAGACTCCGAAGCCTGCC
>CALAMM010000111.1 GCA_937925775.1 uncultured Fimbriimonadales bacterium | reverse complement strand
GCCCTCTTCGGTGCGCTCCACATGGGTGGCGACCGCTTCGGACGGGATAAACGCCTGTCTCATAGCGGATGAATTGTACCTTGTGTGGGATGCGCTAAAAGGCGTTTTGGGCAATTGGTTGCGCGTTTTGCCACTCGATGTGGGCGTGTTCGAATCCGAGCAGGCGCAGCAGATGCTGGAGTTCGGCGGCGGCTTGGGCGCGGGCGCGGCTGAGCAGTTCGCTGCGCATCGCCGCTTGACGCGCCTCCAGCCACGCCTGCTGACGGGCGCGCTGTTCTATCTCTTTATCGGGGCGGAACACCAGCCAGCCGCGCTCGCGATGATACACCTCTGTGCCCTGCTCGCGCACGATGATATCGAAAATCTGCGGCTCAGGGAGGATAATCCGCACGCGCTTACCCGACGCCTGCACATGTTCTGGTCGGAGCTTGCCAAGATCGACGCCTGCAGAGACTTCGGCGACAGCACGCATGCGCAGCCGCTCGCCAGCGAGCCACACAGGTAAGCCGTTGCTCGCTTCGATTACGATATCGTGCGTGGTGGTCTGCCGCGCGGTTTCGAGCCGTTGCATCGCTTGCAGGCGCTCCACAATCACGATGGGGCTGGACTGCGTGCGATAGACGGTCGCAGTCAGCCCGCGCACGCGCTCCAGCAGCCACTCACGCCCTGCCTCGCGCGTGAGCAACCCGAACAGAAGCAATAGCGTCGCGGCGACACCCACCACCATGACGCCCCGCCCAATCGGACGGCGAAACCGCCACAAAATCTGAAACCACATAGCATAAGTGTACCCCGATTGTGCCCTCATCCTCAGCCCACTGGCAGGGGTATCCAATCGGGTGACTGGCAATCCCGATAGGCTCATTTATGCAGTACCCATACGCATTCAGCGTGAGGGGTTGGTGCACATCCCCCAGCCACGGATCCTTCTGCACGAACCTGCCCATCGCAGGGTCGTACCAGCGCACGCCCACTTTCATCAAGCCGCCTGTGTGCGCCTCCGAGCGATAGCCCCAGCCGCCGTTCCAGCCGTACACTTCGGCGCTGCCGCTCACTATGTCGCCAAACGCATCCGACACAGGCGCAGGCTGGGCAGGCTGACTAACGCCGTTCGTGGCTACCAAGTCCCCACGCCAACTCCAGTGCTGGTTTACCGCGCCACAGTGCCGCAGGTTTAGATTACTCACACCGGGTCGAGCACACAGACAAACAGCAAAAGAGCCCCTTCTACTCATCTTCTTCCACGATAATCACATTGCGCCCTATTCGGATTTCCTCGTACTTGCCCTCCTCCAGAACTGTCACATCCTCGGAGGAAAAGTTTCCTGCAAGAAAGTCAACCCACTCCCGTAACGAACCAACCGTAGAGAGACACGCATCGAAGAGAACATCAGTACGACGGACGAATGCAGCGTCCCCTAAATGAACGCGTGAACTCTGCCCCTCGTGTTCAATAACGAGCCTTAACTTATAGATTGTGTCATCGTAATAGGTTCTTACTTCTAAGCGGGGACTGTTTTGGAAAATATCCTCAGCGAAACTTAGGATTTGGCTGTGGCGTGTCATTTCGCTATAAGCCGTGTAGATCGCGGCGTACCACCACTGAAGCATCTGCAGAAGGTCGTCAAGCGATGCGCGCACACAAAAGCCCTCTTCGAACTGAATAACGGCATCGCGCAAGCGTCTTTTTGACACCCGCGAGCGTGGGAGACTAGATAGTGCCTCACGCACGGTCTCCCACGGAAATCCCTCCAAACAGCGTATGATTTCTATCATGGTTCATAAAAGATGTGCTGTTTAGGATACCCCTTGACACGGTAATGAGGCAAGGGTTCTTTGATATCTGGGCGGATATGGGGGCCGTGGCGATAGACATCATCGGGATGCTCTGCGACCTGCTTTGCAATCCGTTTTGCAGTTCGCTTGGAGCCAGATCCCACTACCCGTATCTCGTCCCCATCCCTAAACGCCTTAGCTGCTTCCTTGACAGTCTTAGCTCTTCTGATTGCTCGGATGACTTTTATGCCTTTCACGGTGATGATGCTAACAACCAGAATTTTAGGTGTTTCTCCATCAGGATCCACCATTTGCAGAGGGTCATTCCCACAATACCCATACGCATTCAGCGTGAGGGGTTGGCGAACATCCCCCAACCACGAATCCTTCTGCAAGAACCTGCTCATCACAGCGTCATACCAGCGCACACCAACCTTCATCAAGCCGCCTGTGTGCGCCTCCGAGCGATAGCCCCAGCCGCCGTTCCAACCGTACACTTCAGAACCACCGCTTAGTTCGCGGGTATTCAATTTCATACCTGACCCCGAAATTATGCTCCACAGTGTCCACAATGTTTTTTACATTCTTTACATAGCGTAGTATTAGTGGCATCCACAATAGGCGATACCAGAGGACAAGCAAAGAGCGCGGCAATCGCAGACGACGAGTCTGTGCAGGTATGAGTTGCGCTACTGTTTCTATCATAGCGCCGTATCTCACAGGAGTTCCTAGATCACGAAAGATCCTCAGGGCTGCTTTGTAGGCACGCACTGCGTCATCATACCTCGCCTGCTCGTAGAGGCAAGCACCATAACGCAGCCAGGTTTCACCTGCCTGAGGGTTTCTGTGTTGCGCCTCTCGAAACAGCTCCTGTGCTTGTGTGTAATCTCCTTGAGAGCAAGATACTATTCCCTTATACAAGTAAAGCCTCCAATAGTCGGGATGTAATCCAATCCCGCGCTCACACAGTTGGTTGAAGACATCCTGTCGTCCCAGATTCACGCTGCATACTAAAACAATCCAATAGAAAGGGAAACTGTTAGGTGTGTTTTTCAATACTGTTTCAGCGATTTGAAGCCCCTTTGCGTAATCTTTATCTCGTACAGCAGATACTGCCATCCAACACGGAGCGAGCTGTCCCTGCAAGGAACGCCACCAGCATAGCCCAAGGGTGTATGGCATCGGAAAGATGTATTCAACAATACTTTTTGTTGCGCAAACAATTGTCTCCTGCAAAGCTTTGTTCTCAACTTGCGGCGCTATTTGACGCAGAAGATAGGCATCATGATTAAGAAGAGCACTCAATGTCGCTATGTTCACTACTTTTTCATTGGAGGGGTCTGCAGAAAATAATCTGTAGGCAACATCATGCGCTCTGTCATATAAGTCTAGTTCAACATATGCGTGGAACAGAAGTTCCAAAACCTCCGAGCGGAGGCTCGAATCGGTTGCAGTCGCTAACGCTTGCTCAGCTTCCTGAACGCATGAGGTATAATCTCCGCGGTGAAACATGTCAAGAAGTTTACCTGTCATAACTTTTCTCCGTTGCTCCACCTACTCGCTTGGAAGGTCTCGTGCGCCCTCCAACAGCGTAGCAAGCAGCACGAAACCTTCGGTTCCATTTACCACCAGTTACCGTCAGGATCCAGATACTCCTCAACACGTTTGGCGCTGCCGCTCACTATGTCGCCGAACGCATCCACCACAGGCGCAGGCTGGGCAGGCTGACTAACGCCGTTCGCCGCGACCAAGTCCCCACGCCAACTCCAGTACTGGTTCACCGCGCCACGCTGCAACAGCTCCAACCCGTACACCATCGGTATCCACTCGTTCCCACGCCGCTTGGCGACCAGCGTGTTGCCTGAATAGGCGTACTCCAAGACTTCGTTCGCCATGCTATCCACCGTGCGTACCCGCCGACCTAAGCCGTCGTACTCATAGGATACCCCAACCGAAGCGTCCGCACGACGATACAAGTGTTGCGACGCCATTCTTAGCGTCGCACCGTGATGCAACGAAGCCCAAAATGCGTCGCACTCCGACACAACCACGCCAAGAATGGCGTCGCACCGATCGCTGACTGTCGCTACCTAAGCGTGCAGGGTATACTTAGCGTGAGGTGAGAGGGCTATGAATCGCGAGTTCTTGGCGTTGGCGCAGGATAAGTTGCGCGACCTGCAGATGGAGGCGCGCGCGGAAGGCGTGCGACTGGGCGAGTTGCGTAAAATCAATAAAGACTTTGCCAACGCCTACCGATTCCGCCGCATGACCGTGCAATACAAAGAGCCATTCAAGCTGCGATTGGTATCGGAGGTGCAAGGTCAGCAGATTGTCTACATTCTGAACGGGGGTCAGAAGTTAGTGATTGTGCCGCGCCAGCGCGTGCGCGAGGATGTGTCTAACTCGCCAGGCAAGCGTCAGACGCCGATGGACTTTGGCTTCTTCACGCCTGCTGTCGCCCGACAGTTCGACGCCAAGTTCCTGCGTGAGGAGCGCGAGAACGGCGTGCTGCTGATGGTGTACGAACTGCAGTGGAACTATGGCGACGACGACGCGCGACACATCGTGTGGATTGACCCTGAGAAACGCTATTCGGCGCGGCGTGTGTGGTACAGCCGCACAGGACGCTACCGCGCCCGCTTCGAATACAAAGAACCCGTGCAAGCTGCGCCCGGAATCTGGATTCCCAGCAGAGTGGAAGTCTATAATGTCGACCAGCGGTTCGGCGGGCGTACGGTCAACAGCAACATTCGCGTCAATCAAGGCTTAGATGACGAACTCTTCCGCGTCTGACCCCTTCTCAGCGGTCGCCACCTACTACGACCTGCTGATGCAGAGCATCCCTTACCTGTGGTGGATGCACTATGTGGAGACGCTGCTGGACTACTTCGACCGCCCCGCGCAAAAAGTGCTGGACCTTTGCTGTGGCACAGGCAACCTCAGCGAGCTGATGGCGATGAGTGGCTACACGGTGGTGGGCGTCGACCGCTCTGCCGCGATGATTGAGCAGGCACGCCGCAAAGCGCAGGAGAACCGCTCCAGCGTGCGCTACTATGTGCAAGACGCCGCGGAGCTGGAGCTGGGAGAGACTTTCGATCTCATCGTGAGCCTGTTCGACAGCCTCAATAACATCACGGCGCCAGCCCGCTTTGCGGAGGCGATGCGCCGCGCCTATCAGCACCTGAACTCCAACGGCGTGTTCATCTTCGATTTGAACACCGAGTATGCGTTCGTGCGCAAGTTCTTCGACCAGACGCAGTTGGACGAGCGTGCGCCGCTGCGCTACCGTTGGCGCAGCCAGTACGACAAGGCGACGCGCCTCTGCACCGTGCAGATGGAGTTCTGGGTGCGTGAGGGCGAGACCGAGCGATACTTCACGGAGGTGCATACCCAGCGCGCCTACTCGGAGCAGGAAGTGCGCACGATGCTGTACGACGCAGGCTTCCCCGAAGTGCATCTGTTCGACGCCTACACGCTGCACCCACCCGAGCGGCGCAGCGACCGCGTGTTCTATGTGGCGTTGCGATAGCGCCGCCTACACCTTTTCGGGGATTTCGAACCCCTTCGGCTGCATTTGCCGTTTGAGCATCCTGTTCGCCTCACGGTCGCCGATGAACTGCTTGCGGTTCGGGTCAAAGCGCAGGGCGCGTCCGAGCCGATAGGAGATGTTCGCCAGATGCACGAGCTGCGCAGAAATGACCCCTTCTTCCACATCGCAGTGCAGGTCGCTCACGCGCCGACTGCGCACCGCCTGAATAAAGTTGCGGTAGTGGTTCGGCTCGCCTGTACCGCCAAGTTCTGGGCGTGAGGCGTTCTCTTTTTCGGGCAGCTCTTCTTGGGGGCTACGGCGCGGTTTGTAGCCGTCACCCGACGACATATAGCCCAGCGAACCGTACACAAGGTTGCCAATCTTTGCCCCCTGCTCATCGTTGGTGAACAGCCCGCGCACTTCGAACACGAGGAGCGTGCCGTCCTCGTACTCGAAGGTGGCAATCTGCGTGTTGGGCGTCTCACCCTGATCTTCGTAGCCGTAGCGTCCCCCCGTCGAATGCACTTTGACGGGGTAGCGCTTGTTCAGGAACCAACGGGCAATGTCCACCTGATGCACGCCCTGATTGCCGATATCGCCGTTGCCGTAGTTCCAGAACCAGTGCCAGTTATAATGCACATAGTTAGGGTTAAACGGGCGGCGGGTCGCAGGTCCCTGCCACAACTCCCAGTGGAGCCAAGGGGGCGGGTCAGTGTCTTTTTGAAAGCCAATCGGTCCGCGCGGTTTGTAGCACAGTCCGCGCGCCATGTAGAGTTTGCCAATCTCGCCAGCCCAAGCGCGTTGCACAGCAAGGCGCGTCACAGGGTCGGAGCGCGTTTGATGCCCTACCTGCACGATGCGTGCGTATTTACGCGCTGCTTGCACCATCTTCTCGCCCTCGTCGAAGCTCCAACAGGCGGGTTTCTCCACATACACATCCTTGCCCGCCTGACATGCCCAGATTGTCAAGAGCGCGTGCCAGTGGTTCGGCGTCGCAGTGGAAACGGCATCAATCGCCTTATCTTCCAGCAGTTGGCGCAGGTCGGTGTAGAGTTTGGGGCGAGTGCCTGTGCGTTGCTCCATCATCGCGCCTGCTTGCTGCAACACGCGCTCGTCCACATCGCACAGGGCGACGATACGCACGCCTTCGATTTCGCTGAACTGACGCATGTGCGTCTTGCCCTGTCCGTTCAAGCCGATAATCCCCACGCCAATCGTATCGTTCGGGCTGTGGCTCCAGCTGCGCAGCACCGTCAGCCCCGCCGCCGCGCCCACAATTGCCCGACCTGACCGCTCCAGAAACGCTCGCCGTGTCATCAGCTCCATCGCTTGTCTCCACGAAGGCATTAGGTTCGTTCCTTGCGTCCCGATTCCTGCATATCTCTTGCATCTCTGCTCAAGAAGCGGGTATAATTGGGTTGCGCGGGGATCGTAGCTCAGTCGGTTAGAGCGCCTGACTGTGGCTCAGGAGGTCGTGGGTTCGAGTCCCATCGGTCCCCCCAGCGCGTGGGCCGTTAGCTCAGTTGGTAGAGCAGCTGACTCTTAATCAGCGGGTCGCAGGTTCGAGTCCTGCACGGCCCACCACACCCGCCAGTGACTCGAACCATCGCTCTGCGTCGCCACAGGGTACACTTATATTGTGAGAGACGAGCCGATTATCCCGATTGAATCGCTCACGCCGCGCCAGATTGTGGCGGAGCTGGATAAGTATATCGTAGGGCAAGCGAAAGCCAAACGCGCCGTCGCCATCGCCCTGCGGAATCGATACCGCAGGCAACAACTCCCGCCTGAACTGCGCGACGAAATCCTGCCTAAGAATATCCTGATGATTGGGCCCACCGGCGTCGGTAAAACCGAGATTGCGCGTCGGTTGGCGATGCTGGTGCGCGCCCCGTTTGTGAAGGTGGAGGCGACCAAGTTTACCGAAGTCGGCTATGTGGGGCGCGATGTGGACTCGATGGTGCGCGACCTGACCAATATCGCCGTGCGCATGGTCGAGCAGGAAAAGATGGAGGAGGTGCGCCCGAAAGCGGAGCGACGCGCCCACGAGAAACTCGTGACGCAGATTCTCAGCAACGCAGAGCGTCCCCGCCGCACTCGCCGACGCGATACATCGCCCTTTGAGATGATTATTCAGATGCTCAACCAGTTCGAAGAGGACGAGGAGGAGACGCCCTCTGAGCCAGAATCGCCCGGCGAGAAACTCGACCGCCGCGCCCGCCGACGCCAGGTGCTGGAACAGCTTAGGTCGGGTGTGCGCGATCAGGAAACTATCGAGATCGAAGTCGAAGAGAGCCTGACGCCGTTTGTGCAGGTGTTTTCTCCGCAGGGGATCGAGGAGATGGGGCTGGATACCGACCTCTTGCCGCCGTTCGGCCCGCGCAGCCGCAGCAAACGCGTGGTCACCATCGCCGAGGCGCGCGAGATTTTCACCCAGCAGGAAGCCCGCAAGATGATCGACCGCTCCGCTGTAATCCGCGAGGCAATCCAGCGCGTGGAACAGACGGGCATCATCTTTCTGGACGAAATCGACAAAATCGCTGGCTCAGGCCGCGCCGTAGGACCCGATGTGAGTCGCGAAGGCGTGCAACGCGACCTGTTGCCGATTATCGAAGGCTCCACCGTCGCCACAAAATACGGTCCCGTGCGCACCGACCATATCCTGTTCATCGCGGCGGGCGCGTTCCACACCGCCAAGCCGTCCGACTTGATTCCTGAACTACAGGGACGCCTGCCGATTCGCGTGGAGCTGGAGTCGCTGGGCGCGGAGGACTTCCGCCGAATCCTGACCGAGCCGAAGAACGCGCTGACTAAGCAGTACCAGCAGCTGATGGCGACCGAAGGCGTGCAACTGGAGTTCACAGACGACGCCATCGACGAAATCGCGCGAATCGCAGGCGAGGTGAACGCCCGCACCGAGAACATCGGCGCGCGCCGCCTACACACGGTGATGGAACGCCTGATGGAAGACCTCTCGTTCGATGCCCCTGACCACGCAGGTAAGCGTGTGGTAATCGACCGCGCTTATGTGCAGGAAAAACTCGCCGATGTGGTCAAAGATGTCGATTTGAGCCGATATATCCTGTGAGGGGTATACTCTCTCCGCCCACAGGCGTCTAAACACTCAGGAGCGAGCAACTATGTACGGCGGTATGCGCGGTTCCGGTCGAATGTTTCGATTGATTATGCGCCATGCGGGCGTGTCCCGCGAAATGGGCGGCGAAGAACTCTCTCTTGCCGTGCAGCGCGTCGACCAGATGTTCATTCAAGCCCTCGAAAAAGGCGCGTCGGATATTCATATGCATCCCGAACACAACGCGCTGCGCATTCGGCTCCGCATCGACGGCGTGCTGCATGAACACGAGGTCGTCACGCAGCCCGACCTGATTCAGGCGATGGTGAGTCGGGTGAAACTCGCCGCGAATATGCATTTAGACGAGAAGCGCGACACGCAGGACGGGCGCATCGATATGGAGTATCTTGACCGCCGGCTCAGCGCGCGCGTGTCGTGCATCCCCACGCTGAACGGCGAGCGAATCGTGATGCGCATTTTAGACCCCGCCAAAATGCAGGTGCAGCTCGATTCGCTGGGCATGCCGCAGGAGGTGATGGCGAACTGGAAGCGCGCCTTGCAGGTCGCTTACGGCATGCTCGTCGTCACGGGACCGACGGGATCGGGCAAAACTTCCACGCTATACGCTTCGCTGCACACGCTGGATCGCGTTCACCGCAACATTGTGACGGTGGAAGACCCAGTGGAGTATGAGTTTCCCGACAATGTGATGCAGGTACAGGTGACGGAGAAGATTACCTTCCCGCGCGCGCTGCGGGCGATGCTGCGCCACGACCCCGATGTGATTATGATTGGCGAGATCCGCGACCGCGAATCGCTGCAGATTGGCATTCAAGCCGCGCTGACGGGGCACCTGGTGCTGTCCACTCTGCACACGAACAACGCCATCGAGACGCTGAGCCGCATGATCGACATGGGCGCGGAAGACTACCTGATTGCGGCGACGCTGCAGTGCGCCATGGCGCAGCGGTTGGTGCGTGTTATCTGTCCCGATTGCCGTGTTCCATATCAGCCGACGCCCGACGAGATCGCCGCGCTCAAAATCCCGCAGGAGTGGCTGGCGCAGGCGCGATTTTTTGCGGGCAAAGGCTGCCCCAAATGTATGAACACGGGCTATCGGGGGCGCACGGGTATCTTTGAACTGCTGCGCATCAGCCCCGCCATCCGCGAGGCGATTGTAAACCGTGCCTCCAGCGACCAGATTATGCAAATCGCCGTCAAGGAGGGCTTCCGTACCATGCTGGACGACGGGCGCGATAAAATCCTGCGCGGAACCACCACCCCGCACGAGGTGATTCAGGCGGTTTATGCGGGCGTGTATGAGGCGTGAGGAGGAAAGCATGGAACTAAAGCATCCGCTCTTCGACAGAATCACTATCGATCCCGAAAAGTGCTTTGGCAAACCCTGTATTCGGGGCATGCGCATGCCTGTTGCATCGATTCTCAGCTACTTGAGCGCAGGAATGACTGTCGACGAAATTTTGCGCGAGTGGCCCGAGCTGGAGCGTGAGGATATCTATCAGGCGCTTGCCTACGCTGCATGGGTGATGGAGGAGCGCGTACTGCCGCTCGTTCCGCAGGCGGAGTCTGTTAGCGTATGAAGTTCCTGCTTGATATGAACCTGCCCCGCGCGCTTGGTCAGGCGATCCAGCAGTCAGGTCATGAGTACCGCCATGTAGCAGAGGTAAGCATGCGCTTTGAACTAATCCTACAATCCTCTCGCTCTCACGCCCGCCTCGGCAGGCTGCACACGCCGCACGGGTTCATCGAGACGCCCGTATTTATGCCCGTCGGCACGCAGGCGAGCGTGAAGACCCTCAGCCAAGACGAACTGGAGCAGCTGGGCTACACGCTCATCTTGGGCAACACCTACCACCTGTATCTGCGTCCTGGTGACGAGCGCATCGCGCGGCTGGGGGGCTTACATCGCTTTATGAGCTGGCAGGGCGCGATCCTGACCGACAGCGGCGGCTTTCAGGTGTTCAGCCTCGCAGGACTGCGCCAGATTGACGATGATGGCGTCACCTTCCGCTCGCACATCGATGGCTCGGAGCATCGCTTCACGCCCGAACGCTCGGTTCGGATTCAGCAGAACTTGGGCAGCGACATCATGATGGCGTTTGACGAGTGCCCGCCTTATCCTGCGAGTTATGACGAGGTAGCGCGGGCGACCGAGCGCACTTTTCGCTGGGCGGCGCGTTGTCAGGCGGTGTGGCAGGCGTGTCCTGCCCACCAGGCGCTGTTCGGCATCGTTCAAGGAGGCGTCTACGAGAATCTGCGCCTGATGAGCCTGGAGCAGATTACTTCGCTGGGGTTGCCCGGCTACGCGATTGGCGGTGTGTCGGTGGGCGAGCCTGTTGAGG
>CALAMM010000110.1 GCA_937925775.1 uncultured Fimbriimonadales bacterium | reverse complement strand
GAAGCCGTGCGCTACATCCTGCCCGATATCGACCTGTTGCTGGTGATGACGGTGAATCCCGGCTTTGGCGGGCAGGCGTTTATCGAGTCGGTGAAGCCAAAGATTGCTGAGGCGCGCCTGATGATTGAGCAATACGCGCCGCATGTGCTGTTGCAGGTGGACGGCGGCGTATCGCCCGAGAATGCACGGGAGTTGGTCGCGCTGGGCGCGCGGGTGC
Organism: uncultured Fimbriimonadales bacterium; assembly: GCA_937925775.1. GTDB lineage: Bacteria > Armatimonadota > Fimbriimonadia > Fimbriimonadales > GBS-DC > GBS-DC. Next base: position 3,657 of record CALAMM010000110.1, on the reverse strand, counting down.
TGGTGGCAGGCTCCAGCGTGTTCAGTGCGCCGACCCCCCAAGAGGGCGTCCGCGCCCTGAAATTCGCCCTCATGACTCAGAAGGCATGAAGCTCAAACTCTCGTACCGTGCGTGGATGGCGGTGCTGCTGGCGTTGCTGGTGGGGTTAATCCCCCTGCGACTGGTGATTCTGCGCGCCCTGCCGCGCGAGACCGCCGCCGACAAACGCGCTTGGCTCCTGTGGGCAAGCCTGCTGCTGGTTGTCGCCATCGTGCTGCTTTTCGCGCTCATCTGGCTTGCGCTCAAAGACATCCAGCAAATCCAAGAGCAGTACCGCAAGGCGCACCGCGAAGCGTTCGAGGAGCTGACCGAGCAGATTCGCGCCGACTACCGCCGCAAGCAAGCGCAGCAGCGAGGTGAACAAAATGGCGCTGAGTGAGCAAGATTTGCGCTGGATGCGCCGCGCCGTGCAACTTTCTAAGCGCGGCTTCCCCGTGCCGAACCCCCATGTGGGCGCGGTGATTGTCAAAGAGGGCGCACTCGTCGGCGAGGGGTTCCACCCCTACGCAGGCGCGCCTCACGCCGAAATCTTCGCGCTCCAACAGGCGGGCGAGCATGCGCGCGACGCTACCCTCTATGTCACGCTGGAACCCTGCTGCCACTACGGACGCACCCCCCCATGCACCCAAGCCATCCTGCAACACGGCGTACGGCGCGTGGTGGTCGGCATGCTGGATCCGAACCCCCAAGTCGCAGGCAAAGGCGTCGCCGAGCTGCAGCAGGGCGGCGTGCAAGTGGAGCTGCTCAGCCCCGACATCTCCGCCGAAGCGAAACTCATCGAGCGGCTGGAGGCGGTCAATCGCATCTATCTCTATTGGCGTCGGCACAAGCGTCCGTTCATCACGCTCAAAGCGGCGATGAGCTTGGACGGCAAGATTGCCACACACACGGGCGATTCGAAGTGGATTACAGGCGAGCGGGCGCGTCGGTATGCGCATCGCCTCCGCGCCGAACACGACGCCGTGCTGGTGGGCATCGAGACCGTGCTGAAAGACCGACCCCACCTCACCGCGCGATTGCGCGGCGTGACGCGCCAGCCCCTACGAGTAGTGCTGGACTCCAACTTGCGGCTGTCCTATCATATGCGAGGATTTCAGCCTGTGTTGAATACCAAAGAGGCGGACACGCTGATTTTCTATGTGGATAACTACACGGATCGAAAGATGCCCAAGAAAGCGGATTTGCTCCGCTCGCTGGGCGTGCAGTCGGTTCCGATTTATGTGGATCCCAACGAGCCGCCGCGCGTGCCTGTGGAGGCAGTGGTGGAGAATCTCGCGTATCGCGGCGTCTCCAGCATCTTGGTGGAGGGCGGCGGGCAGGTCGCGGCGTCGTTTCTCGAGGCGAAGCTGGTGAACCGCATCGCCTACTTTTACGCGCCAAAGCTGATCGGCGGCGCGGAGGCGCGCACAGCGTTGGAGGGGTTGGGCGTGGCGCAGGTCGCCGACGCGCCCCGCGTTCAAAATGTATCGATTCGCAAGCTCGGCGAGGACTGGGTGGTGGAAGGCGATGTGGCGTATTGACGCCGCTGCCCGAACCCCCTAATCGCGCTCGCTGCGCCCTGAGACGGTGTTCGGCGCGTCGATGACCGCCTGTGGCGGCGCGTATACGAACACATGCTCGCTCACGCGCTCCACACTGCCCTCAATCGCGTAAATCACGCCGTTGAGGAAGTCGATAATCCGCTCGCGCGCGCCCTGCGGGGTTGAGGCGAGGTTGATAATCTGCTGGACGCCCTCTTTCAGCCCGTCGGCGGCGACACGCGCGTCTTCCAAGCTGTGTAGCTCCTTGCGGATGCAGATGTGGTAGGGGTGGAAGCGTCGGTAGCGTGCATCGGTCGCGTTCGCAGGTAGGGCGTCGCCGTCTTCCATGGGGCGGTCTAACCCGACCAGCGAGCGCAAGCGCGCCCACATATTCGGGCGGTCTTCGTAGTACTCCTCCATCTCCTCGTAGTATCGGCTCATCAGTACCTCCATGTAATCATGTGGCTTGGACAATCTTGTCCCAGCGTCGTTCGTCGGCGGGACGCCGACGCTACGCGCGTGGCTGGGACAGTCTTGTCCCAGCGTCGTTCGTCGGCGAGGACGCCGACGCTACAGTGGCTGGGACAATCTTGTCCCAGCGCCGTTCGTCGGCCAGGACGCCGACGCTACGCCACTGCGCTCGTAGCGTCGACGGGACGCCGACGATTTGTACTAATTGAACTCGCGATGGGTACAAAACCCCGCGCAGGTGGGGTTTCGTTTGTGTAGGCGCGAGTTCACTCGCCTTGTAGCCCCGATGGACGGAAACTCTCTGATTCAGGTCAAATTAGCGATTAATCCGAAACAGTCTGTCTGTATTTTGCTCGGTTTGTTCCGAAAGTGTTTCCAGCGAAACCTCCCAGAGCGTGGCAACCTGTTGAGCGATTAGAGGGAGATAGGCAGGTTCATTACGCTTGCCTCGATAAGGATGAGGCGCGAGATAGGGCGCGTCGGTCTCCAACACCAAGCGATCGCGAGGCATGGAGCGCGTTATATTGCGCAGCGTCTCTGCACTCTTGAAGGTAACTACGCCGCCAATCCCCAAGTAATAACCCATTTCCAGTCCCTGTTGCGCCTGTTCGGCTGTACCTGAAAAACAGTGCAACACGCCGTGCACCGACGGATACTCGGCTAACACCTGTAGCAGTTCCTCGTAGGCGTCTCGGCAGTGGATGACAACAGGTAAGTCAAGTTCAGCAGCGAGACGCATCTGTGTGTGGAACGCCTCGTACTGCGCTGTGCGCGGGGCGAGATTGCGATAGAAATCCAGCCCAATCTCGCCAATTGCAACCACGCGCGGGTTGCGCGCCAGTGCGCGCAACTGGCACAGCACGTCACTGCAGCATCGCAAAGCGTCATGCGGGTGTATTCCGACCACAGCATACAGCGCATCCGACTCTTCAGACAGTTCCACAGCACGCTGGCTGCTTTCTAAGTCGTAACCAATGATGGCAAGCCGACTCACGCCCAATCGCTGGGCGCGAAACAGCGTCGCTTGCCATTCGGCATACAGGTCAGGATGGTTCAGATGGCAGTGGGTATCTGTCCAGTGCATGATGTTTCTCTGGCGGAGAGGGTGGGATTCGAACCCACGATCCCCCTTTTGGGAGGATTCCCGTTTTCGAGACGGGCCCGTTCAACCACTCCGGCACCTCTCCGAGTGTATGGCGCCCTCGGAGGGATTCGAACCCCCGACGCCCTCCTTAGGACGGAGGCGCTCTATCCACTGAGCTACGAGGGCGGGAAAAAAGTGGCGCGTCCGGAGGGACTCGAACCCCCGACCTCAAGGTCCGCAACCTTGCGCTCTATCCTCTGAGCTACGGACGCCTGCGCCAGTTATTATACCTCACATACTACGCCGAATTCAAGGGGTTGAGTTCCCGTTCACTGGGGAAGGTGGCTGTTGCGTGCCCAGAGAGACGGTGTCATTCTCGGTTTTCCGAGTCGCTTTCGCCTCCTCTGAGGGTGTTCGGAAAATCGGGGGCGCCACACAAAAAGACACACAACCACCCTGCCGCCCCCTACCCGCACCAACCCCACCAAGTTCCACAACACCCACACCCAACACCGCGCACCACGCCACGAACGCGAACCCACA
>CALAMM010000109.1 GCA_937925775.1 uncultured Fimbriimonadales bacterium | reverse complement strand
AACCGCCCGCGCGTGCCAAACCAGGAGCCTGTGCTCCAACGCTCACACTCGAACCCGTTTAGTCCGTGCATCGGCATCGCCTATATTATAGCCTATATTGCGCTATAAATGCAAGCGCCACTCAGGTATACTCCCCCGCGTGGGGAATAGTTCCGATGAATGGGGGGCAGATGCACCTGATGTTGAACCACCTACCCGTGATGGGCGCGTTGGTCAGCTTGCTCTTGATGGGTTGGGCGATTATGGCGATTATCGCGGCGGTCGCATTGGCGATCGGATTGACCAAGCCCAACTACCTGCTGGCAAGCGCAATCGTGGTAGGGTTGCTCAACGCCCTTGTGTTCGGCGTGATGGGCTACACCGCGCATCTGGGCGGCATGATACGCCATCCCGAAATTAGGAGCGGGTTTACGCCGCCTGCCGCTGAAGGAGCAGACGAACCCCACGAGGAAGAGCACTGAGACACTATCTCCGAGTGAGTTGGCTTCTCAGCGCATCGACTTGCTCGAGGGAAAGCGTGTCGATCTCGGCGGGCGCGTTCCAGAGGGCTTCGTAGCCCAGTCCACTCAGCTCTGCCCATGCGAGCGACGCCGTGAATGCAGGGAGGTGCATACGCAGTCGCTCCCATTCGCCCCGCAGCAGCGCTTGGGCGCGCCGCCACTCTTCGGGGTGCAGGGCTTCGCTCAGCACCGCCTGCAGGACATCTGGAGGAACAGGCGCACTGCCCGTCTGCACCCACCCAGCGCCGAGCGCACCGCCTCTTGTTAGAGCGATTTCCATCTGCACGGCGTAGCCGACGCCTCGCTGAGTGCGTGTTGCTCTGAACAGACGCGCCTGCTTGCCCTCCGCGAGGATTACTTGGAGGGCACGCAGGGCATAGTAATCCTTCGCAGACGCTACCGACGAAGCCCACGCATAGCCTGTGTACGCCTGACCCTGCGGTGTCGCGACCGTGCCGATACGCATCTCGGCTCTGACTGCCTGCTCTTGAGGCTTCGGGGCAGAGAGCGTCTCCCACTCATGCCCAAATAACCGATGGGCGAACTCGACCAGCCGATTCGTGGGGAAGTCGCCTGCGATGACGAGGCAAGTGTTTTCGGGGCGGTAGTGCGCTTGATAGTAGGCGCGTACCATGCGCAGGGAGACACCTTTCAAAGCCTGCTCGTTCGCGTAAGCCGCAAGCAGATGCGCCGTCAGTCGCCAGCCCTGTGCGCCCTCGTAATACTGCCGCTCGTAAAGCGCGTGCCGTCGGGCGGATTCCAACCTCGCTTCTGTGAACTCGGCGCGGAACAGCGATTCTTTCAGCAGAGCAAGCACATTCACGACAGAATCAGGCTGGGCGAAGGCGGTAATCAGCGCGCCAGCGGGCGTCCACTCGACGCGCAAACTCCCACCCGACCGGGCGATGCGCATCGCAAGCGTGTAGGGGGTCTCGTTCCGCGTCTCCCCGAAGAGCATGCGGGCTGTCAGCTCGCCGACAGCGGCGTTCTCGGCGTGCGGGTGCGCGATTGCGACCTGGATGAGGACGCTCTCGGCGTCGGGCGCGGAGAGGGCGATCACGCGCAAGCCGTTGGAGAGCCGTTGTCGCACCGCCGTGCGGCGGGCAATAGCGGCGCTGCTCTCGCGTGGCGTTCGGGTGTTGGCAAGAGCCTTTGTGGGTTGGGTAAGCGTCTCGCCGAGGCGGCGCGTGTCCTGCCCGCCCCCGTTCGTAGCATAGGCGTCCCCGCTGAGGAGTGCATCAGACGATACCGATTTGACGGCTGCGCGCGCAAACGCCTCCACTTTCTCTATGGGCACGCTTTGCAGGCGCGCTGCGTACTCCTCCGGCGACAAGGTAAGTCCCAAAGTCGTGCATAGTCCGTACCAGCGCGCGCGTTCGGATGGGTGGCGCATTGCAGTGGTATGTCGCAGCAGAGCGACCGTCCGCGCCCGCTCCAACACGGGGCGAGCCTCGCCTTGAGCAATCTGGTATAAAGCCCGCTCCAGCCGCTGGCGAGTTTCCGCATGCCAGTCCTCATTCGGTTCAACAGGGGGCAGGGCGTAGAGCGCAAGGAGACTGCCCTGCACGCGCGGTAGATACTCGCTGTGCAGGCGTCCGAAGCAGGGTGGCACGCCCCCTTCATAGAGCAGACCCCTATACGGCTCCGCCAGCGCAATCCGCACTATCTCCGCACAGAGCCACCCGTCGAGGTCGCTCGCTGGCGGTGTGCGAACGCCTATCGCAAGACAAGCGTCCTGTAAGACGACCAGCATGCCCTCGCCTGCTGACTGCTTCTCCGCTCGCTTATGCACAGCGTTTGAGGGACGAGCGCGGTTGATGGTCTCCTCCACCACGCGCTGCACCGCCTCCGCCTCCACTGCGCCCACCAGCACGATCGCAAGCTGCTCAGGGCGATAGTGCGCCTGATGAAATCGGCGTACGGTCTCGATGTCGATACGGGCAAGCGTTTCGGGGTTGCCCAGCAAGGGTAGTCCGTAGGGATGGCTGGGGAAGGCTTTGGCGAAGAGCGCGTACCGCGCGGGGCGGATGGGGTCGGCATGATGCAGAGCGTACTCGTCGCTTAGGATGAGGCGGCGCTCTTTTTCCAGTGCCTCTGCAGGCAGGGCGGGCTGGAGCAGGCAGCGCAGTAGGATTCGTAGTGGGGTTTGCCATCGGTCGGGCAGCACTGTGGCGTAGTAGCGCGTCCAGTCCCGTTCGGTGGTGGCGTCTAACACGCCGCCTGCTTGCTCGAACGCCTCGTCGAGCGCGTCTGGGGGCAGGTCGGCAGTTCCCTTGAAGACGAGGTGCTCCAGCAGGTGGGCGACCCCCGATATTTCGGGCGATTCGTCGGCGACGCCCGCGCGAACCCAGACCTCGATTGCCGTAAGGGGCGCGTCGGGAACCTGCTCCACGAGGAGTTGAACGCCGTTGGGCAGTTGCAGGCGTTGCGGCTGGGCGAGCGAGGCGTAGCACAGGATGAAAAGCAAGGCAAGTGAGGCGAGGAGTCGCGCGCGGGATGGTGTCGGTGCGTGCGCGACAGGGTCGCCCTGCGCTCGGTTAGCGTTCCTGCAGCCACGCTGGATGGGGGTTGCCCCTGCGCTCACGGTTGGTTCCACTGCTGGCTTTTTTCGCGTGCCTCTTCCCACGCTTGCCGATAGAGCCGTTCCCGCTCGGCTTGGCTGGGCGATTTGCCGGTGGCGTAGAACCACGCGGCGGCGCGTCCGACCGTGAGCGTGCCTGCGTAGGCGACCATCCCTTTCACGAGCATCCCCACGCCGCCTGGCACCAGCCCGACCAGTTGGCGCGCCACAGCCCGCCAGCCGAACGCCGCGCCCAGCACGCTCGCCAACTCGGGCAATCGCTGCCTCCAGTCGGGGGCTTTGCCAAACGCCGCCGCCACCCGCAACACCATCAGCAACTGGTTCTTAGTGAGCAGCACCATATCCGCGACGGCAGCGGGAGGCGCAAGCAGCCCCAGCAGCGGGAACACCGACGGGAGCGCCGACATCATCGCCAGACCCGCGTTCAACGACGCCACCTCTTCAATCAGTCGGTTCACCACCACATCGCGCGTGCCAGGCAACACCCGCGCCAGCGCAATCAGCGGGAACTCATGCTTTTGGAAGTGGTCGACAATCGCATCGATGGCGTCTTGAGGCACTTCGAGCGCGTCGCAGCCCAGCACAAAGTCGAACTCTTCTGCGACTGGCGCGTGGAAGCGTTTGACATATTCGGCAGCGGTCTGCAGCTGGGTGGGGCTTGCGCCTGCGGTCAACACGCGCCACACGGCTTCCACGCGGTCGGGCTGCCCCACCAGCGCGATTCGGAACGGGGTGAGCAACTCGCGCTCCACCTGCTTTGGCGAGAGCTCTTTCGCGATGTTCCACCAATGCGTTAGCTGACCCAGTTTCTGTCGTATCATCGTGTCCCCCTGTAAGGTATAGGGCTATGATACCCCATCGGGTACACTTTTGTATGCGGTCGCGCTAAGCGGGGAGCTGGCGGTTCCCTGTACCTGCAACCCGCCATAGCAGGGCTGAACTCTGGCTCGAGGCGGGACGGTTTACGCGAAACGCGCGCACGCGCCCGTGTGGAGCATCGGGACTTGCGCAACGGAGGGACGGTGAACCCCGCCAGGTCCGGAAGGAAGCAACGGTAAGTCGTTTCCCCGTGTGCCGCAAGCCCCCCGATGGGAGCGGGTGGCGACGCGACGCCGCGCAAAACGCCGTCGACAGCCAGTGCGCGACCGCATCCTCCTTACTCCGATCCCAGCAGGCTGCGCAGCGCCGTCTCCAGTGTCGGATAGCGAAACGGGTAGCCCGCGTCCTGCAGGCGTTTGGGCAGCACGCGCGAGCCTTGCAGCAGGAACTCCGCCGCCTCGCCCAGCATCCAGCGGAGCGCGAACGCGGGCACGCGCAACAGCGCAGGACGCAGGAGTACCCTACCCAGCGTCTTCGCAAACTCCTGCATCGTTACAGGGTTCGGCGCTGTGAAGTTGAACGCGCCCGACAAATCCTCACGCTCCAGCAAAAACGCCGCGGCGCCCACCACATCGTCAAGGTGGATCCACGAGAGCCACTGCTTGCCCGAGCCAATCGGGCCGCCCACGCCAAGTTTGAACGGCGTGAGCATCCGCTCCAGAGCGCCGCCGCCTGCACCCAGCACGACGCCGATACGCATCCAACACAAGCGCACACCACGCTCCTGCACCGATGCCGCCGCCGCCTCCCACGCCTTGCCCAAGTCCGCCAAAAAACCCGCTCCCGCGGGACTGTCTTCGTCCGCGACGGTGTCGGGACTCTGGTCGTAAATCCCGATAGCCGATGCCTGCAGCATCACGCGCGGGGGTGTGGCGATTCGCTGTATCGCCTGCGCGAGCAACTCGGTGGTCTTCACGCGACTGTCCCAGAGGCGTCGCTTCACTTCAGGCGTCCACCGCTGCGCAATCGGCTCGCCTGCAAGATTGATGAGGGCGTCGGCGTTTTCGAGAGAGTGGGTCCACTCTCCGAGCGTTCGCGCGTCCCAGCCGACGGCTTGGACACCTTCGGGGAGGTGCGCCTTGTCGGGATTGCGCGTCAACACAGCGAGGGAATGCTGAGGTGCCCACGCCCGCAGCATCGCCTGCCCAATGAATCCGCTACCGCCTGCTACGAGAATTCTCATACTCTACCCTGAGCCAAGAGCCACGAACCCGCCCGCTATGCAGAGCAGATGCGCCAGTAGCGAGAGGCCGCCCAGCGCGATAGCAACAATCGCATGAACACGACCAACCCCAGCCTCGTGTGCCTTGCGGAGTCCTGTAATCCCGAACCCCAAGGCGAACAGCGCAAGGATGACGCCCAGACACGGAATAAGGCTGAACACTCCCAAGTAGTATCCCACCAGTGCAGGCGTATTCCGCGCAGGTATAAGGTGAGACAGAAAATCGTCGCTTCCTCTCGCAGGGGAAGTCGGTGTCGTCGTGCCACTCCCCACAAACGCCCTACAACGCGGACAGTAAAGCGTTTGCGTGTTGTCTATCTCCACGCCACAGTGCAGACATCGCGCCATCGATGCTCTCCCGAAAGCCCGCTCCAGTATACCCAGCAGAAACGGGTATTATAGACGCTACTCACTCAAGGAGGAGACGATGCGGACAGGCGTACTTTTGATCACGGCGGGATTGTTGTTCGCAACTGCATGGACTCAGATGCGTGATGTGCCGCCTGGGCACTGGGCGTATCAGGCGATTCGTGAGTTGGTGCGACTGCGCATTCTGGAAGGTTTCCCCGACGGCGAGTTCAAGCCGAACCGTCGGATTACCCGCGCGGAGTTCGCCCAAGCGATTGCACGCGCCTATCGCGTGATGGAGGGGCGCATACGGGAAGTGGAGGCTCGCCTAAACCAGCTTGCCCCATCCCCTGAGCAAGCCACTCAACCGCTGCCCCAAGAGCGACAGGTTCAAGAGCTGCAGCAGACGGTACGCGAGCTGCAACAGCTGCGCAGCGCAGTAGAGACCCTGCAACGCCTCGCGCAAGAGTTCGAACCTGAGTTGAGCGCGCTGAGCATAAGCATGCGCGACCTGCGACGCGAGCTGGCAAGCCTTGAAGAGCGCATTCGCCTCGAAGAGCGACGCAAGAGCCGTCTCACAGGCGATGTGACCCTCGCGGTGTTCGGCACGCACAGCTACGACGGGCGTAGCGCGTTTACCCTCAACGGCAACGCGATTAACCCCACAGGCAAGTTCCTACAGAGCGTGGGCGTGCTGCACGAGCTGGGCGTGAATATCGACATGCCCATCCACGAGCAGGTCGACGCGAAAGCGACCCTCATCGTCGGCAACTACCTGCCCTACACGCGCGAGGCGACGCGCCTTGCCGACTCCCAGCGACTCAATACGAACGCCTACAGCGTGGGGGCAACGGATATCGCCGTCTGGGAAGCGTACATCACCGCGCCGCTGGAACTGTTCGGAACCCAAATTCTGGCACAGGTCGGGCGCGTGCCGCTCAAGCTCACCCCCTACACCTTCCAGCGCATCGAGCCGGACTACTACCTTGACTTCGAGCGGTATCGCGACCGAGCGCATCGGGCGGACGGCGCGGTGCTAAGCGCGACTTTCGGCAGGCTGAGCGCTCAAGCGTTCTTTCTCAGCAGCTACGGCATCCGCTCGAACACCACCCGCTTTTTCCCCATCCACTTCGCCAACCACAACGCTTCCGTGAGCGCACCTGCTGACCAGCTCGCAGGCGTGCGCATGAACTATCCGTTCAGCATCACGGGCTACCCCGTGCAACTGGGCGCAACCTACTTCGCCGCGGGAGTCGGGCGTAATCGCGCCTTCAACCACCTCGTCAACAATGTCCGCACGGATGTCAACCGCGTGGATGTGCTGGGATTCGATCTGCAGGCGACTGTCAGCGAGGTCGATATACGCTTCGAGTACGCGCTGAGCCACCTGATGCGGGGCGACAATCGCGTCGTGGGCAGTCGCAACAAGGCGTTCGATATCAGCGCAGGCTACCGCTTCACAGAGCGCTGGGACGCGCTGATTGGCTACCGCGAGATCGAACCCTACTTCGTTGCGCCTGGCAACTGGGGGCGAATCGGCTACCTTTATAATCCCTCCGACCTGAAAGGAACTTACCTGAACACGACCTATCAGGCTGCGGATAACCTGACACTGCGCCTTACCGCCGACTTTTACACGGGAACCGCCAAGCTGCCGCTCAACCGCGGGTATCAGAGTCGTGATCGGATGCGGCGCGTGTTGCTGGAGGCAAACTATCGCTACACTCCACGCTGGCGGTTCCACCTCACTTATGAGAATGTCGGCTGGGAGATCAATAGCCTCGCGCTCAACGGTCAGCGTGGCAAGCCCGAGTGGAACTACCTTACCCTGCGTGCCTCCTACGATCTCGGGCAGAACATCGAGTTCAATCTCCTGTACCAATACATCAACACGGACGGCAAGGGCGTCGCGCTGTTGAGCGGTGGTCCCAGCCCTGCTGGCAACCGCGCGGGCGTGTTTGCAACCAACCTCAGGTACAACTTCTGACACCGACGGAAGTCGCGCATGCATCGGGGTACAACGCCGTTCTGGGCGTTGTGCCTACCTTCTGTTGTCGTCGTGGTGCGACGACAAGAGTGTCGTCGCACCCTCAGATTCAATCGGGGAAAGTGAGCGGATTACCCTCACCCCCAACCCCCTCTCCCGCTGCGTGGGCGAGGGAGCTGGCTGCATCCATCGGCGTTCACGCCCCTCTCCCGCAACGCGAGAGCGCGTCCACACGCTGTGAGGTAGGGGCTACTGCACGGTCGCCGTGGCTCGCCCGCGCCGCCATGCCACAAACGCCTCGCCCACCAGCCAGACCGCCAACGCGAAAATCACCACGCTGACCCCCAACAACACCGTGTTGCCCTGACTGGCGAAGTTGCGTATCCCAATCAGCAGCGCGGTGAGTGTCGCGGTTAGCATAAAGCCCATCGGCAGCAGGGTGTAAAGCGTTGGGCGTCCCAGCGAGCGCAAGTAGAGCGAGACTACCAGCAATGCCAGCGCCGCCAGCAGCTGATTCGACGCCCCGAACAGCTGCCACAGCAGCGCGCCGACCGACTTCAGCTCGCCTGTAATGGGATCAGGGGCTTTCAGCAAGGCAAAGAAACCGATCAGCCCCACCGCCAGCAGGGTCGTTGTGAAGGGGTTCTCCAGCGGTGAGACGCGCCACGCTCGCCCCAACTCCTGCAGGTTGTAGCGAACCAGTCGCGCGCCCGTGTCCAGCGTGGTGAGCGCAAAGCCTACTGCAACCGTCGCCACGAACACCTTCGCAACCTCAAGCGGGATGCCGACCGCGCTGACCATCGCGCCCGCGCCATGCACAAAGTTCGCCAGCGCGCTCTTTCCTGCCGTTAGCCAGTCGGGATAGCGTGCCTGCCACTCGCTCCCTAACCCTGCCGCCACCGCCAGCAACGCGAGCGTCGCCAGCAACCCCTCCATCAGCATCGCGCCGTAGCCAATCGGCAGCGCATCGCGCGCCTTATCGACCTGGCGCACCGTCGTGCCAGATGCCACCAGCGAGTGGAACCCCGAAACCGCGCCACAGGCAATCGTGATGAACAATAGGGGGAACATCGGCGGCGCACCCTGAGGCGCAGGATTAACAGCAGGCGCGGTCATAGTGAACCCGCCAACCAGCGCACCCACCAGGAGCAGCCCCATCCCCAAAAACAGCTGGAACGAGTTCAGGTAGTCCCGCGGCTGCAACAGCAACCACACGGGCAACAGCGTCGCCACAAGCGCATAGCCCAACAATAAGTAGACCCACAAGTTCGCCGTGAGTGCCACACCAAACAGTGTCGTGAGCGGGTACCGCACCCCCAGCCATACGAATATGAGGCTCAGCAAAAGCGCAGGCAGAGTGAGTTTCACCAGCGACACGCGATACCGATAGAACAGGACACCCACGCCGAGTGCCAGCACGACTAACGCGGTGCTGGGAAGCACTGCCTCTGGCACATGCCCGCCCTCTGCGCCCCCAGCACCTGGCGCAAACAGGTTCGCGATGTTAATCACAAACACGCCCATCGCCAACGCGATCGCAAAGATCCCAAACAGCAAAAACAGCGCTCGTGCCCGTGTGCCCGCCACATCGTACGCCAAATCCGCCACGCTACGCGCCCGATTGCGCATCGAACTATAGAGACAGCCCAAATCATGCACCGCACCCACAAAGATACTGCCAAACAAAATCCACAGGAGTGCGGGAAGCCAGCCCCAGATGACCGCAATCGCAGGTCCCAGCAGCGGCCCTAACCCCGCAATAGAGGCGAAGTGATGCCCGAACACCACCAGCGGCGGCGCGGGAACAAAATCGCGCCCGTCACGCAAGGTATGCGCTGGCGTTGGCTCGGTATCATCGATGGGAAATACCCGCTGCACCAGCCACCGACCATACCAGCGATATGCCAGCGCGAACAACACCATAGCACCCAGCAGAATCAATAGCGCATTCATACTCAAAGGCTCTAATTCTATACCCACTAATGGGAATCCTGTTTAGTCTGTCCGCGAAAGTGAACGGACGCCCTCCCGCTCGTAGCGTCGACGCCCCGCCGACGAAGCATAAACTCGTAGTGTCGGCGTCCTCGCCGACAAAGCGTGCCTGGACAAGAATGTCCAAGCCACATCGCGAACTATGCTTGGACAAGACTGTCCAAGCCACTGGGAGCGTCCTGCTGACGGGTTCTGCGACGACAGGAATGTCGTCGCACCCGCTGTAGCGTCGGCGTCCCCGCCGACGAGCCTTGCTTGGACAAGATTGTCCAAGCCACACTCGCGCAGGTGCGACGCCTTTCTTGGCGTCGCAACACCACCGTCCCCGCCGACGAACAACGCTTGGACAAGACTGTCCAAGCCACACTCGCACAGGTGCGACGCCATTCGTGGCGTCGTAGCGTCGGCGTCCTCGCCGACAGGGTGTGCTTGGACAAGATTGTCCAAGCCACACTCGCACAGGTGCGCCGCCATTCTTGGCGTCGCCCAGCGTACCGTCGGCGTCCCCGCCGACGAGCAACGCTTGGACAAGAATGTCCAAGCCATACGCACAACGCCACAAAAGGTGTCGCGCTTGAAGCGATGCGCGTAGACAGGGTAGGATTCATGGCGCGCAAAAAGAGAACGCGATGGAAGCAACAACAGCAGTGGTTTTGGCAGGCGGCGCGATAGAGGCGGATTGGCAGTCGCGCACAGGCGCACGCTCACGCGCGGAAGTGGTG
>CALAMM010000108.1 GCA_937925775.1 uncultured Fimbriimonadales bacterium | reverse complement strand
AGATACCGAAGGGCGCGTGGAACGGTTCATGCGCAAGTACCAAAACTACAAAAGTCGCGGATGAACCCACAAAAGCCCGCATACTGGCGTTATGGGGGGCAGGCGGTCATCGAAGGCGTGATGATGCGCAGCCCCCGCTATTTCGCCATCGCCTGCCGCAAGCCCGACGGCGGAATGGTGGTACACGCGGAACCCATCGAGAACACGATTTTGGGCAAACTGCAGTTCTTGAACCGCCCGCTGTTGCGAGGCGTGTTCATGCTCGTCGACGCGCTCGCGTTGGGAATCAAGTCGCTCCATTTTTCCAGCCAGGTGCAGCTCCAGCACGACCCTGAGATTAAGCCGATGTCGAAGCCCGTGCAGGATATAGCGATTGGCGCGTCGGCGCTTGGGGGCTTCGCGATAGGCGTTTTCCTGTTCTTTGTGCTGCCGACACTGCTGACCGATTGGCTGGCGCGTGAGGGCTGGGGCAACATCGCACGCAATATGGTCGACGGCGGGCTGCGCATCGCGGTTTTTCTACTCTATGTGGGATTGATTGGACTGCTACCTGACATCCGGCGCGTGTTCCAGTATCATGGCGCGGAGCATAAGGCGATTAACGCGCTGGAGGAGGAGGGCGAGGTCTCTGTGGACGCTGCCCGACGCCAGACACGGCTCCACCCGCGCTGCGGCACGAGCTTCGTGCTCCTGGTGCTTATCCTCAGCATTTTCGTGTTCGCGTTTCTGGGGCGTCCGCCCGCTTATATCCGCATCCCGATGCACCTTGCGCTGCTGCCCGTAATCGCCAGCATCACCTACGAGATTATCCGCTTGGCAGGAATGTTCAAAAGCGGGTTCTTAGCGCGCGGGCTGCTTGCGCCGGGCTTGTGGACGCAGTATCTGACGACGCGCGAGCCGACGGATGACCAAATCGAAGTCGCCGTCGCAGCGCTGCAGAAGGTGCGGGAACTGGAGGAGGGCATCGCCCCTGCAAGCGAAGAGACGGATGCGTTGCCGGCAGAGCAGGGGCACGAGCCAGTCGCGTCAAGCACGCCTGATGCCTCACTCCCTTCGAGATAGCCTCCATCGCTCCCCTACCCTCTCTCCACCCGTGTCTGCCCGCTGGTCTGAATAATGCCCGCAGGAGCCTGCGGCAACCCCCAAGTCGCCAGCGCAAGCGCAATCACCAGGTCGTCGTGCGTGCCCCCACTGCCCTGCAGGCGTGTTCCCCGTTCCGTCGGCGTCGCCTCGAAGTGATACAGCTCATTCAACAGGGCTGGGTCGGGCAGCAACTGGAGTTTGCCCTGCTCCAGCATCAGGGCAAGATGGTCAATCAGGTTCCGCTTGAGCGTTTGGGTGAAGACGACGCCTTCCGCTTGCAGGATGCCCGCTTCGTGCAACGCTTCCAGCAGGGGGTCGCCCACGCCTGTGCGGTCGCAAAGGACGCGCACGGGCTGATAAAGGTGCAGCAGCTCCGCGACGACCTCGATATGCTCCCGCCAAGACAGCCCTTGCCAGCGTCGGATTAGAAGCAGTTTCGCGCCCTGACGCGAGCCACGCAGAATCGCCAGCGCCGTGTAGTCCTGCCGCCGCGCCCAGTCTAACCCCGCCACCGTGAGACCCTCGTCTGGCAGATTCAACTGCAGGGCGCAATCGACCCACTCGGTGCGGAACACCTGCCCTGCGTCGTCCAGAAACATCGCCCCATACTCCACCTGAAACTGCCGTGCGCTCATCATGCTCGCTTGCATTTGCAGCACGGTGGGCGAGAGGAGCGGATTGTGCCACGAGGGGCTACGCAGGCTCCAGACGCGAACGCCATCTTCCTGACCTTGCTGATAGAGTCGGTAGAAGTAGTTCTTGCCGCGCGGGGTGGAGACCAGCGCGAGTTTGCCCCCTGTATCGGCGAGCATGGGCATCAGCACTTCCGTGACGACGGGTTCGGGCACATAGGCGGCTTCGTCGACGAGGATAAGGTGCGCCTTGCGTCCGCGCAGGAGCGTGCCGCCGCGCGCTGCCGAGCGTGCCCAGAGCCTCGAGTCGCCCAGCCGCAGTGTGGGGGCAGGCGAACGCCGAACCGTCGGGCGCACCCCCGCGCGGTGCAAAAACTCTATTGCCCGCTCGAACCCCAGCAGCGCCTGCTCCTGCGACGGAGCAACCAGCAACACCGAGCGGGGCGCAACACTCAGCAGCGTGCGGGCAATTTCCGCAGCGATGACCTCCGTCTTCCCCCACCGCCTGCCACACGCCAACACACGCACAGGCGCATCCGCACTGAGAAAGGCGAGCTGACCAGCATGGGGACGCCAACCCGAAAACACAACTACCGTTCCCCCTGCAGATTCTGGCAGGAACGCAGGAAGCGGGCAACCGTAGAGGGAGAAAAAAAAAATTGGTTGCGGGGGTGGGATTTGAACCCACGACCTTCGGGTTATGAGCCCGACGAGCTACCGGACTGCTCCACCCCGCGACGATGCGCTATTAATATACCATGCGCGGTAGGGGGTTTGTCAAGGGGTCAGACGCAGGGTGTCCGCCAAATACCAGCCGCCCATCAGCGAGAGGAACAGCAAGTTGCCCCCGAACAGGGCGGTATGGAACCAGTCATGGGGGTAAAGCAGGGCGAAGCCGAGCGTGAGCGCGCTCCCCACCACAAACACGCGCGTCACCGAACGGCTCAACCCGCCTTGCGTCAGCGCCAGCAAGGTATACAGCAGCACCGCGAGCGGGAAACAGAACGCGCTCAGCCCCAAGAACACGCCGCCCGCCCCAATCTGACCCCCACGCCGACGCCACGGAAAGGCATCACCTATCGGCGCAACCCAACGACTGACCGCCATCAGAAACCCCGCCAAGAACCCTGCCAACCCCAAATACACCACCAAATTCAAACTCCAGTGAAGTAGCATAGGCGTTCCGGGCACTGTGTACGCCAGCATTAACAAAAACAGCACCGCGCCCCAGCCCAGAGACTGCGCCGCATAAAGCTTCCACTCGGGCGGCAGTTTCAACGCGGGCAGGTGGCGCAGCACAGGCGAAGGCGGCGCTGTCGGGCGCGCGCGTGTCAACGCCAGCAGGCTCTCCAGTTTGCGCTGAAGATCGGGATTGTTGGGGTCTAACTGAATCGCGTAGGTATAGGCGTTCAGGGCGGCGTCGTAATGCCCCTGCGTGCGGTACACATCGCCGATAATCTCGTGCCCTTTCGCATGGCGCGGGGCAAGGCGCGTAGCTTGCTTCGCCCAGTAAAGCGCGTCCTGCATGCGTCCCTGTAGAAACGCACGCTCCGCCTGAAGAATCACACGGCGCAACTCGTCGGCGGACGCACGGCTCTGCTGCGACCGCGACGGCTCGGCAGCATGCGAACGCGACGCCGTGCGCGGCTGGCTGTAGCGCGCACTCGGCGGCTCGCCCATCCGCAGACGCAACAGCGCATCATAGTGCCGACGCCGCTCGGGGTCAGACAGCACCTGATACGCCTCCTGAATCTGCAGAAACTTCTCCTTCGCTTGCGGCGAAGGGTTCACATCAGGATGGTACTGACGCACCAGCTCGCGATAGCGACGCCGAATCGCCTCCTGCGTCGCATGCATCGACAACCCCAGCGTCTCGTAGTGGTTCTGCATGCCTTCACCGTGGCTTGAACTCGCCTCTGCGCCTCGATACGAAGACCCACGCTACGGTTGCCCCGCCGCGTTGAAAATCGACCTGAAATAGCCCGTGTAGAACTGGATCAAGATTATCGCCACATATATCGCCACGCCTAAGTAGACCACCACGCCCAAGACATGCCCCGCTTGATGGGAGCGCAGCTTGCCCTCCTCTTCGTAATATTCGGCGACCTTGTCCATCATAAAGCCGAGTTCGCCTGTGCTTTCGCCTGTGGCGACCATATCCATCACCATCGCGGGGAAGACGCCCGTGCTGGCGAAGGTCTCCGTGATGCTGCGCCCTGCTTCCAGTTTGTCGCCTGCGGGCTGGATACGGCTGCGCAGGTACTCGTTGCCGGTGGCGTCTGCCGCGTAGCGGATGGCTTGCGAGAGGGGCAGTCCCGCGCCGTAGAGCGCACTGAGCGCACGAGCGAACCGCGCCAACGCAAGCTGACGCACGGTGAACCCAAGCCACGGCAAACTCACAGTCAGCAGTCCCCACGCATACCGAAACCCCTGCGCCTGCATCGCCAGCCGAAACATCGCCCAGACCACAAAAACCACCCCCAGAATCTTCGCGTAAGTCCACGCGATGCCCGCGAGCGTCGCGCCCACCGGCGCACCACCCTGCGCCCCCACTATCGTAATCAGCGCAGGGATCAGCCCCGGTATCAGAATCGCGAAGAACAGCACTAACTTGGGGTAGAAAGTGACGCGACTGATCAAACGGCGCAACTCGAGTTCGCTCTCCAGGTAGGTTGCAATCTGGCGCAGGATGTTTTCCAAGGTGCCGCTCGTCTCGCCGACGCGAATCATCGCGCGGATAATCGGCGAGAACACGGCGGGATGCTTATCGAAGGCGTCGGCGAGGCGTTCGCCTGCGAGGATCGAGTTGCGGATGTCGTGCAGCACGCGCCTTAGCCGCGCGTTGCCCCCGCGCTGGTTGCCCAGTGTGTCTAACGCTTGGTAAATCGGCACGCCTGCCGCGAGCATCGTGGCCAACTGGCGAAAGAACACGGCAAGCGTTTTCAGGGGGACGCCACCAAATAGAGGCTGCCACACACCCTGATGCGCGGCGCGAAGGGGTGTCGTCGGCTCCGGCTCGGCATAAAGCTCCAACAGCCAGTAGCCCTGCTTGCGCACCGCGTCAATCGCTTCAAGGCGCGTGTTCGCCTGCACCGTGCCCCGAACTTCGCGCCCCTCCGCACTCTGCGCGACATACCGAAACAACGGCATCACAGAAAATTATACCAAGTTGAACCGCTCAGCGTTCAACCTCTTGAATCTCGTAGCACACGATGCGGTCGCCTTCCTGATAGTCGGTGAAGCCTTCCAGCGTGAGACCGCATTCGTAGCCTGCGGCGATTTCGCGACGGTCTTCCTTGAAGTGGCGTAGCGTGCTGATCTTGCTCTCGTGGATGACCTGCCCGCCGCGTATCACGCGCGCAGGGGCGTTGCGCACTATCTTGCCGTCCAGCACATAGCATCCTGCGACCACAATCCCGCGCGAGAGTTTGAAAATCGCGCGCACTTCCGCCGTGCCCAGCACGACCTCTTTAATCTCAGGCTCCAGCATCCCCTTGAGAGCCTTCTCCACCTCTTCAAGGAGCTCGTAAATGATGCGATAAGTGCGCACATCGACGCGGCTGGCTTTCGCTTTGCTTTGCGCGTTGCTCTCGACCTTCACATTGAAGCCCAGCACGACCGCGTCGGCGGCGATGGCGAAGTCGATGTCGGCTTCTGTGATGTTGCCCACATTCGCGTTGATGATTTTGAGTTCCACGCCTTCGGGCTTTTCGAGTTTGAGGAGCGCGTCGCGGATGGCTTCGACCGAGCCATAGGTGTCGGCTTTGAGGATGATGTTGAGCGATTTGGTTTCGCCTGCCTGCATCTGTTTGAACAGTTCGGCGAGGTTCACGCGGCGGGTGGGGCGTTGCACTTCAGGGCGGTTCTCGGCTTCGAGCCGCTCTTCCACAATCGCGCGGGCGCGGGCTTCGCTCTCCACGCGCTCGGCACGGTCGCCAGCGATGGGCACCTCGTTCAACCCCATCACCTCGACGGGGGTAGCAGGCGTGGCGCGGTCAACCTGTTTGCCCGTGTGGTCGAACATCGCGCGAATTTTGCCCCAAGTTTTGCCCACCACCAAGATATCGCCGCGTTTGAGCGTGCCTTGCTGCACCAAAATCGTCGCCAGCGGGCCGCGCCCCTTGTCCAACTTCGCCTCGATAACGGTCCCCTGAAACTCGGCTTTCGGATCGGCTTTCAGCTCCGCCATGTCGGCAACGAGCAGAATCATTTCAAGGAGCGTATCCACGCCCTCGCCCGTAATCGCCGAGACAGGCACACAAATCGTATCGCCACCCCACGCTTCGGGAATCAACTCGTACTGGGTGAGCTGCTGCATCACCCGATCAGGGTTCGCCTCAGGTTTATCGATTTTGTTGATCGCGACGATAATGGGAACATTAGCGTTCTTGGCGTGGTTGATGGCTTCGACGGTCTGGGGCATGACGCCGTCGTCCGCTGCCACAACGAGGACGACGATATCGGTTACCTGTGCCCCCCGCGCACGCATGGCGGTGAACGCTTCGTGCCCAGGCGTGTCGAGGAAAGTGATGAGCCTACCGTTTACTTCCGCTTGATACGCGCCGATGTGTTGCGTAATGCCGCCGAACTCGCGTTCCGCTACGCGCGTCTTGCGAATGTAATCGAGCAGGCTGGTCTTGCCATGGTCAACATGCCCCATAATCGTGACGACGGGGGGGCGTGGCTGTGCGCCCGCAACGACCGCTTGAGTAGGGGGTTGAGCGGCGGGACTCGGCTCGGTTTTCGGCGTTTCCCACTGCACGGTCAGCCCGAAATCGGCAGCGACCTTCTCGGCAAGCTCGGGGTCTACCTTCTGCATCGGCGTCAGCAGCTTGCCATATTTGATCATGATGTGTTTCTGTATCTCGGTGGGCAAGCGCTCCATCGCCTCCGCGAGGTCGCGCACGGTCAGTTCGCGAGGGAGCACCAGCGTCTTCAGGTCGCTCGCCAGCTCCTGCGCCATCTCCTTGAGGACCTGCGCGGTCTCCTCGTCCAAGCCGCGCTGCGCCTCATCTTCGCTTACACCCAGTTCCTTCAGGATTTCCTTCAGGCGACCTGCGGAAACACCCAACTCTGCGGCTAAATCCCGTATCGTAATCTTCGTTTTCGCCATCGGTTCTCAACCCCTCATCAAGGCTGCAAAGGATTATACCTAACCTTGTTGCCTCGTGCGCGCGTACACGCCACAGGGCGCAAGGAGCAAACACGCGGGGGATTGCCCTCACCCCCAGCCCCTCTCCCCCATCGTGGGAGACAGGCATAAGCTGTGAACCCCCTCCTGCAGGTTCCCCCTGCAAGCAAGGGGAACCGCGCCGCCAATCGGCTCCCCCTATGCCGTAGGGGGTTCAACAAACGCGCCAACGCCGTGTGTCACCTCAAAAAAGTCCCTCTATCGGTTTTTGGAGGTGGGGCTTTGCGCGTGCGCACCGCAACGGCGACTCCTCTGGAAGAGAGGTTGAGAGTGAGGGTGATTTTTCGAGATTCCTCACATGTAGGCTATAAACACGCACAGTCTACGAAGACAGCACAATACAAATATAGTTTCAATCCCTCACAGGTAGGCTACAAAC
>CALAMM010000107.1 GCA_937925775.1 uncultured Fimbriimonadales bacterium | reverse complement strand
CTTGGGCTTCGGAGACAACACGAAGGCAACCCTGCTCACGCGCGGGCTGGCGGAGATGATGCGTTTCGGCGCGGCGATGGGCGCACGCCCAGAGACCTTTATGGGCTTGACAGGCGTGGGCGACCTGTTCGCCACGGCGGTAAGCCGTCTCAGCCGCAACTATCGGCTCGGAAGGGCGGTGGCAGAGGGCAAATCGGCTGAGCAAGCACTGGCAGAGCTGGGACAGGTGGCAGAGGGCTACCCCACCGCGCTGGTTGCTCAGTCGCTCGCCGCGCAACTCGGTGTGGAAATGCCCCTGCTGAACGCAATCGCCGCTATCCTACGCCACGAGCGCGCCCTCCGCGACGCCTTAGAGAACTTAATGACCCGCCCACCTAAAGGAGAACGGGAATTTGAGTTCAAGGCGCTGTGAGAACGCATACTGGCGAGTTATTCGCCCGAAATCGCCCCGAACACCAGCACGCTGTTGTGTCCGCCGAAGCCGAAGGAGTTGCTCATCACATAGCGCAGGTTCGCAGGGCGTGGGGCGTTGGGCACATAGTCCAAGTCGCATTCGGGGTCGGGGTGTTCGTAGTTGATGGTGGGCGGGATTGTTTGGTGTTGCAAGGCGAGGAGGCACGCCGCCGCCTCCACCGCGCCCGCTGCGCCCAACAAGTGTCCTGTCACCGACTTTGTGGAGCTGACAGGCAGCTGATAGGCGTAGTCGCCGAAGAGACGCTTGATGGCGAGCGTCTCTTTCGCGTCGTTATAGCGGGTGGAGGTGCCGTGCGCGTTGATGTAATCGATATCGGTGGGTTGTAGTCCTGCGTCTTGGATGGCTTTGCGCATGGCGCGCATCGCGCCGTCGCCCTCAGGGTCGGGTTGGGTGAAGTGGTAGGCGTCGGCAGTCATGCCGTAGCCCAGCAGTTCCGCGTAGATGCGTGCGCCGCGCGCTTGGGCATGCTCCAGCGATTCCAGCACCAGGATGCCCGCGCCCTCGCCCATCACGAAGCCATCGCGCTCGGCATCGAATGGGCGACTGGCGTGTTCGGGGTCGTCGTTGCGGGTGGACATCGCCCGCGCGGCGCAGAACGCCGCCACGCCAATCGGCTCAATCGCCGCCTCCGAGCCGCCTGCCAGCATCACCTCCGCGTCGCCGTACTGAATCAGGCGCATCGCCAGCCCGATGGCGTCCGCGCCCGTCGAACACGCCGTCACCGCGCATAGGTTCGGCCCCTTGAGACCGAACTGGATGGAGACGAAGCCCGACGCCATGTCGCTAATCATCATCACGGGCAGGAAAGGACTGACCCGCTCAGGGCCTTGTCGGTCGAGAATGCGTACCTGCGAATCCATGTAGTCAATCCCGCCGATGCCAGAGCCGATGAGCACGCCCACCTGCTCGCGGTTGGAATCCGTGATTTCCAGCTGTGCGTCCTGCATAGCGAGGGTGGCAGCAGCCACCGCGAACTGGATAAAGCGCGCGGCGCGGCGGGCATCTTTGCGCTCCATAAACTGCGTCGGGTCGAACTCCTTCACTTCGGCGGCGATGCGCGTGCTGAACCCGCTGGCGTCAAAGCGCGTGATGGGGCCAATCACGCGACGGGGCAGAGTTAAACCTTCCCAGAAGGCTTCTTTGCCCACTCCGAGCGGCGTGACAAGCCCAATCCCCGTGACGACGACGCGACGGCGCATCGCTTACTCTTCTATCTGTAGCTTCTCGGTCAAGAGGCGCACAGCGTCGGCAACAGTACGCACCTGCTCCGACTCCTCTTCAGAAATGGACACATCGAACTCTTGCTCGAACGCCATCACCAGCTCCACCAGATCCAGCGAATCGGCGTTGAAGTCGTCGATAAAGCTCGCCTCAGGAGTCACGGCGTTTTCGTCCACGCCCAGTTGCTCCACGATGACTTTCCGCACACGCTCAAAGATTTCCGGATTCATTTGGGTCTACCTCCTCTGATTGGTGTTAGATGCCGACGGTCAGTCCGCCGTCGATGATGAACAGTTGCCCCGTGATGTACGAGGCAAACTCGCTGCATAGAAAGAGTACCCCATACGCGATCTCGTCGGGGGTGCCGAAGCGTCCCAGCGGGATGCGTTGCAGGGCGTACTCACGCACCTGTTCGGATAGCGCCTGCGTCATATCGGTTTCGATGAGTCCGGGCGCGACGGCGTTGCAGGTGATGTTGCGACTGCCCATCTCCAGCGCGACGGTTTTGGTGAAGGCAATCAGCGCGGCTTTGGACGCGGCGTAGTTTGCCTGCCCGACATTGCCTGTCAGCCCGACCACCGAACTGATGTTCACGATTCTACCCCAGCGTTGGCGCATCATGGGCTTGAGCGCGGCACGGCTGCACAGGAACGCCCCCTTCAGGTTCGTTTGTAGCACGGCGTCCCAGTCCTCGTCTTTCATGCGCAGCAGTAGCGTGTCGCGCGTGATGCCCGCGTTGTTCACCACGATATCGAGCCGTTGCCAGTGTTGGAGGGTCTGCTCGATGACATTATCGACGAGGGTGCTATCTGCCACATCGCCGCCGAAGGCGATAGCCTGCCCGCCTGCCTGCTCGATGGCGTGGGCGGTTTCTTGGGCGTGGCTCTCTGTGCGGCTGAGCGCGGCGACCTTCGCGCCCGCCTGCGCCAGTGCAATCGCAACTGCCCTGCCAATCCCTCTGCCTGCGCCCGTAACGAGCGCAACGCGCCCCTCTAAACGAATCGTCATGCTGTGCCTCGCAAAAACGCGACGGTTTCGTCTAAGGTTTTAGAGTCTACCACACGGAGTGTGGTCGCCTGAGGGAGAATGCGCTTAATCAGCCCCGACAGCACCTCGCCGACGCCCAGTTCGATGAAAGTGTCCACGCCGAGCGCGTGCATCGCCTCGACGCTCTGCTGCCAGCGCACTGGGCGGGCGATTTGTTGCCCCATCACAGCGCGGATTTCTTCGGGATTGTCCAGCACGCGCACTTCGATGGTGGAGAAGAAGGGGTACACGGGCTTCTGGAAGTTCGCCTCTCGGTAGGCTTCGGTCATCAGGTCGGCTGCGGGTTGCATCAGGGACGAATGGAACGCTCCCGACACGGCGAGCGGCACGATGCGCCGTGCGCCCGCCGCTTTCAGTCGCTCCGCCGCGCGCTGCACGGCGTTTACTGTGCCTGAAATCACGATCTGGCTCGGCGCGTTGTAGTTCGTCGGGGTCACCACCTCGCCCGTCTCTTGCTGCACCTGTTTGCAGACTGCCTCTACCTGCTCGCCGGTTAGTCCAATCACGGCAGCCATCGTGCCGGGAATCTTATGCGCCAGCGCATGCATCGCTTTCGCGCGTTGCTCCACCCAGCGGAGCGACTCTTCAAAAGTCCACACGCCTGACGCCGCGAGCGCGGGATACTCGCCGACGCTGTGGCCTGCTACATAATCGGGTGCGAACTCAGGAACCGCTTCGCGCAGGGCTTCCCACGCGGCATAACAGACGACCAGCAGTGCGGGCTGCGCGTTCTCCGTGCGCTTGAGGGTCTCCTCATCGGTTTCGAAGCACAGGGCGGTGAACGACCGTCCTGAGAACTCGCTGGCGATTTCGAACACCTTCCGCGCGGCGGCGCTGCGTTCATAGAGTTCGCGTCCCATCCCTGGACGCTGCGCGCCCTGCCCTGGAAACACCACCGCGATTGCCATAACGGGGGAGAGTATACCTCACGCAAGCGGGCGATGAGGTGCGTGCCGTCGCACGGTCTCCTGCCTTGCGGGAGGCGTGGCTTGGGGTACGGGGAAACACGCCGACGCGACGCTTTTCCCGATAAAAAGAACCCTCAGCCTGCCTCCAGTGTTTCCGGGTCGGCTGCGGAGCCGCAGAGCTGCTCGCGCAGGCGTGCCAGCGCGCGGGTGTGGATCTGATACACGCGCGATTCGGAGATGCTCATCACCTGCCCAATCTCTTTGAAGGTCAATCCTTCGTAGTAGTAGAGTTGAATGACTTGGCGTTCGCGCTCGTTGAGGTTTTCGATAGCGTTCGCAAGCGCGCGCGTCTGCTCGCGCTCCAACAACTCAGCGTAGGGATCTTCCGCGTCTGCGAGTGTCTCCAGCAGAGAGCTGCCTTCCTCCTCGTCCCCGTTGATGAGGCAGGCTTCGAGGGAGAGGGTGTTCGTTCGGGCGTAGTCGATGAGGAGTTGGCGATATTCCTCTACGGAAATCTCCAGTGCAGTGGCGGCTTCCTCGTCGGTTGGTGGGCGTCCGAGACTCGCTTCCAGGCGCACCCAGACACGCTCCAGCTGGCGCAGCTTATCACGGGCGGAGCGAGGCACCCAGTCTTCGGAGCGCAACGCCTCCAGCACGGCGCCCCGAATGAGCGCAATCGCGTAGGTCTCAAACTTCACATTGCGCGTGGGGTCGTACAGGTCTACGGCGCGAATCAGCCCCATGACGCCGTAGCTGTATAAATCTTCCCATTCCATCCCGTTCGGCGGGTAGGGCACGATGCGTCCGACGGTCAGTTTCACCAAGTGCGCGTACTGCCGAATTAGTTGCTCGCGGGCGTTGGGATCGCCGTAGACTTTGAACCGTTTCCACGCCTCTTGCGTCTGCAGTGCATCCATCATAGCGCGTACCTCCCTCGATAGCAAAGTTCAGGCGGCTTTTTCTGTTTCCGTCGGGGGTTCAACTTCGGTCGTCTCGGCGTGCTGGGAGCGGTTGGCTTGGAATGGGGCTGAGTTGGGCATCGAGTCGGGGGGCAGGAGTTGGCTCATGACATACGCCCAGAGTGCGCCGCCAATCCAGCCGACCATGCCGCCAATCAGCCCGCGAATTGTACACAGCAGCGGGTCGATTCCCGACGCGATGCCGACGATCAGCACGAGCATACAGCCCAGCCCGCCCATAATGCGGGGCACGACAGTCCAGTTCATGTGTTCTCATGCGTTCCTCCAGGGCGAAAGGCGCGCCTGGAACGGGCGACCTTCAGGGGGTGTAAGCGGGCGCGTAGCGCGCGTGCGCTTCCACGGCCTCGGCGTAGAGCGCGGCATATGCGCCTGCGGAGCGCGACCACGACCAGTCTTGACGCATCACGCGCTGAACCAGCTTGCGCCAAGCTGCCGTGTCGCCAAACGCTTCCACGGCTTGCCGCACCGCTTCGTAGAGCGCGTCAGGCTTATATTCGCGGAACACGAACCCGTTTCCTATCCCGCGCTCCGCGTCGTAGGGCGTGATACTGTCCGCTAAACCGCCCGTCTGTCGCACTATCGGGATTGTTCCATATCGCAGGCTAATCATCTGCCCCAACCCGCACGGCTCGAACCGCGAGGGCATTAGAAACATGTCGGCACCCGCGTAGATGCGGTGCGCCCAAGCGTTGTCGAAGCCGATGCTCGCATGCACTTTTGCGCGATGACGCTTGTGTAGCGAGCGGAAGTAGCGTTCGTAAGCAGGGTCGCCCGTGCCCAACAGCACGAGTTGGATGGGCAGCTGCAGCAGTTTCGCGCCCAGCGACTTGATGAGGTCTAACCCCTTCTGGTCGGTCAAGCGCGCGACCAGTCCAATCACTGCCTTGCTGGGGTCGGGATGCCAGCCGCAGGCGTGTTGCAACGCGGCTTTGCAGGTTGCCTTACCCTCTAAGTTGTCAGCGGAGTAGTGGGCAGGGATGTAGGGGTCGGTCTCTGGGTTCCACTCATCGTAGTCGATGCCGTTCAGAATGCCCGACAGGCGGCGTTCGTCAGCGAGGCGGCGCAGCAACCCCTCCAGCCGCTCGCCATATTCAGGTGTCTGAATCTCCGCTGCGTAGGTGGGGCTGACCGTATTGACGCGGTCGCTCGCAAGCAACGCGCCTTTCATCAGGTTCACCTTGCCGAAAAACTCCAGCCCTTCGATATCGAACCAGTAGTCGGGCAGCCCCAGATGCGTGAAAAACTCCTTCTCGAACACGCCTTGGAACGCCAGATTGTGAATCGTGAACACGGTCGCTATCGCGTCGGTACGCTCCGTGCGATAGGCGCGCAGGTACACAGGGATAAGCGCAGTATGCCAATCGTTGCAGTGAACCACTTGGGGCGTCCAGTCGGCGCGGGCGAGCCACTCCACCGCCGCGCGACAAAAGGCAACATACGCGCGCGGCTCCACCGCGTAAATCCGCGACGATTCGGTCGCCCCTGCGAACCAGTCGCCCACCTGCAGCAGGTAGACGCGCACGCCTGACGGCAGCTGCAGCTGTTTGACGGCGACGCTCTCCGTCCAGTTGGGATGGATGGCGAGCGTGAAGTGAGCGAGCGGTTCAATCTGCCAGCGGGCGTCCGTTTCTACCATGGGGTAGGCGGGCATGAGGATTCGCGCGTCATGTCCGAGCGCGTGTAGGGCTTTAGGCAACGCGCCTGCCACATCTGCCAAACCGCCAACCTTCGCTAACGGCGCAACCTCCGCCGAAACCAATAGCACACGATATGAGTTCTGTTGCATACTATACCTCCCTAAGAGTTCAAACGCGCAGCCGCTGTCGCCGAGTGCGCCGCCCAGCGAAGGAGGCGGTAGAAACCCTGCTTGGAAAGGGCATCTCGGCTCCGCGCCTGCGCGGGTGTCAGGCTCCGTAAAGGATACCTGTGTTCGAGCCAATTTTGAATCCGCGTCGCAGCTCCGCTCCCGATACCTGCCAAAATTATTGGCATGTCGGGTCGGTTTCTACAGAGCCATTTGAGCAGGGTTTCCAGACGCGGGGTGAGTTCCGCGCCCGTTTTGAGCCATAGATAGGCGACATCCGCCAGTTGCAAGATTTCCAGCCGCCTGCCCACCAGTCGCCATTCGGGAAATAACATGCGCCAGCGCTGGAGCTCCTCAAGGGGGAACCGCGCCAGCGCGCCCGTTACATGCAGACGCGCCTGCAAATCCCAGCCTGAGGCTGGAGCCCTGCTCGGACGCCAGTGCCACACCAGCGTTGCAGGAGGTAGCTCCACCCGCACGCCCTTGAAAAGCAGAAAATCGGCGCACACCACAGGCGTTGCGGGGACACTGACCGCCCTGTGCGCTGAGAGGCGCACGCGCAAACCGCTCGCTTGGTCGTCCACGCGCATCGGCATCGCTCCCTAATTATGGGCAACGCAGGGAAAAACTGCAGGCGTTGCGACGCACGCCAGCAAGGGTATACTCTATCCGCCATGAGCGACACGCGCAAACTCCGACTCGGCTTACCCAAAGGCAGCTTGCAGGAAGCGACTTTCAACCTGTTTCGCAAAGCAGGATGGGACTTCAAAATCCCGTCGGGACGCTCTTACGAACCCATCTCCGACGACGCGGAACTGGAGGCCGTTCTGCTACGCCCTCAAGAAATCCCGCTCTATGTGCAGGACGGCGTGCTGGACGCGGGGATTACAGGATACGACTGGATCCAAGACTGCGGCGCCCAGGTGCACGAGGTGCTGGAGCTGCAATACTCCAAGAACACGCGCAATCCCATCCGTGTCGTCATCGCCGTGCATCACGATTCGCCTATCCAAAGCGTGGCAGACCTGCAGGGCAAGCGCATCGCCACAGAGTATGTGCGCCTGACGCAGCGATACCTGCAGCAGCGCGGAATCGAGGCGCAAGTGGAGTTCTCGTGGGGCGCGTGCGAGGTGAAGGTGCCGCACCTCGTGGATGCGATTGTGGTCAACACCGAGACGGGCAGCTCGCTCAAGGCGCACAACTTACGCATTTTAGAGGTCATCCTCCATTCCACCACGCGCCTGATTGCCAGCCCTGCGGCATGGCACGACCCGTTCAAGCGCGACAAGATCGAGAGCCTCGCGCTGATGCTGCAGGGCGCGCTGAACGCAGGGCGACTTGTCGGCCTGAAAATGAATGTGCATGAGGCGAATCTGGACGCGGTGCTTGCCCAGCTGCCTGCCCTGCGCAAGCCCACCTTGTCGCCGCTGAGCGACAAGGGCTGGTACGCCATCGAGACGATTCTGGACGAGGGGCAGGTGCGCGAGATTATTCCCAAGTTGCGCAAGGCGGGTGCAGAAGGGCTGGTGGAGTATCCACTAAATAAAGTGATTCCTTAGGCATCG
Source organism: uncultured Fimbriimonadales bacterium (assembly GCA_937925775.1). Classification (GTDB taxonomy): domain Bacteria; phylum Armatimonadota; class Fimbriimonadia; order Fimbriimonadales; family GBS-DC; genus GBS-DC. The sequence continues at coordinate 1,206 of CALAMM010000107.1, read as the reverse complement.
TCTCATACAGCTTTTGGAGGGGTATCTGTTGGTAGCGAAGGGTTCTCCTATCGGCTTTATCGGGTTGGGTATTATGGGGCGTCCGATGGCGCGCCACATCCTGCAAGCAGGGTTCCCGCTGGTGGTGCATAGTCGGAGTCGTCCGCCGATTGATGCGCTGGTGGCACTGGGCGCCCGTGAAGCGCAGTCGCCTGCCGAACTCGCAGCGCAGTGCGAAGTCGTCATCACCTGCTTACCGGATGACGAAACTGTGCGTAGCGTTTGGCTCACAGGCGAGAACGCTGCGCTCCCCGCGATGCGCCCCGGCACGCTCGCCATCGATATGGGAACCACCTCACCGCGCCTGACGCGCGAGCTGGCTGAGTACGCCCAGACGCGCCAAGTCGCCTTCCTCGATGCGCCCGTCACGGGAGGGCAGTGGGGGGCGGAGTCGGGCACGCTGACGATTATGGTCGGGGGCGAGCGCGACGCCTACGAACGCGCCCTACCTATCCTCCAAACGATGGGCAAAACCATCGTGTATGTCGGCGAGAGCGGCAAGGGGCAACTGATGAAGCTCGCCAATCAGATTGCCGTCGCTGTGGGGATGCTGGCGGTCTCGGAAGCGCTCCTGTTCGCCGAGCAAGCAGGGCTGGACTTGAACCTCACCGTGGAAACGCTTTGCACAGGCGCCGCCAGCTCATGGGCGATGGAGCATCTCGGCAAGCGCATCGCGCAGGGCGACCTCCAGCCCGGCTTTATGGTAAGGCTACTCCAGAAAGACCTGCAAATCCTGCTCGACGAAGCGCGTGCCACAGCAACGCCCCTTCTGGGTAGCGCACTCGTCCACCAACTTTACCGTCATCTGGAGCGCACAGGCGAAGCACGACTGGGTACGCAAGCGTTGATTCAGGTGCTGCGTCGGCTCAGCGGACAAGGATAAAGAACGCCCCACCCGGCGAATCGAGCCAGAAGAGCAATGCCATCAAGCCAGACAGCGGCGCAAGCACCAGTAGCCCCACCGCCGCGCTTCATCCTGGGCGCGTGAGGCGAACGCAGAGTCTGCAGGCTATAGCCTTCTGCCTGCAGACTGGGGGGCGGAGCAGGCTTGTCGCTATACCACTGCCTCCGTCCGTTCGGCGTCTTTGAGGCGGTCTTCCAGCCGCTCGCCGTGTGCCAGCGCCAGTGGCAGCACCTCGTCCATATGGCGCACGCGGTGGAAAGTCA
>CALAMM010000106.1 GCA_937925775.1 uncultured Fimbriimonadales bacterium | reverse complement strand
TTGTAGCCTACCTGTGAGGGATTGAAACAAGTCCACAGAGAACTCAAACAAATCTTTATCTCTGACACGTTTGTAGCCTACCTGTGAGGGATTGAAACCTTCCAGATTCGCTTGCAATGCCTCGGCGCGGTACGTTTGTAGCCTACCTGTGAGGGATTGAAACGCGCCCGGCTGGGGACGAGCGCGAGGGATGACGCGGACGTTTGTAGCCTACCTGTGAGGGATTGAAGCAGGTGTGAGGGATTGAGATGTGAGGGAGCGAAATCTGGAAAGAGGGTGAAGCAGAAGGGGTTGCAAGAGATATGCGGATTTCGGTAGCGGAGCGGGAGCGCGTGGCGCTCGAATCGGCGGTCATCACGCACGGATTGCCATACCCCACGAATCTGGAGGCGGCGCGGCGAATGCAGCACGCCGTGGAGGCATCGGGGGCAACGCCGAGTATCGTCGCGGTGGTGCAGGGCAAACCCCGCGTGGGCATCTCGGAAGCGGAGCTGATGATGCTCGCGCAGGCACCCGCGCCCTCCAAAATCGCCCTGCATAATCTCGGTATCGCTTGCGCGATGCAGCTTACAGGCGGCACAACGGTCGCCGCGACGGTCTATCTCGCACGCCAAGCGGGGATCGAGGTGATGGCTACAGGCGGGATTGGTGGCGTGCACCGCGACCGACGCGAGGTCAGCGGCGACCTGCCCACCTTAGCCCGCACGCCCATGCTCGTCCTCTGCTCCGGCGCGAAGGTGATTTTGGATCTGCCTGCCACGCGCGAGTGGCTGGAGACCTACGGCATCCCCGTAATCGGCTATCAGACCGACGAGCTGCCCGGTTTCTACACGCCCCACACGGGGCTGCGCGTGGACGCGACCGTCCACGATGTGGACGCGCTGGTTGAACTGTGGCAGGCGCACCGTGAGGTGGGTACGGCGATGCTGGTCGTTCAGCCACCGCCTGCCGAGTATGCGATTCCACGCGCCGAGCTGGACGCTCTGCTGGAGCAGGCGCTGCGCGAGTGCGCCGAGTCCAAAGTCGCGGGGAGCGCGACGACGCCGTGGCTCTTGAAGCGCCTTGCGGAACTAAGCAACGGGCGCACGCTCCAAGTGAATCTCGCGTTGCTGGAGTCGAACGCGCGGCTGGCAGGGCAGATAGCCCGCTCGCTACACGCCGCTCGCTGAGAGGCCTCACTGCGCCTGCGCGGTCTGCCAGCCGACCTGTATCGATTCGTATCCGAGCATGGCGAGCAAGCGTTCGATCTCGGCGGCGGCGTTCGCGCGCGCTCGGCTCAGCAGCTCGCCCTGCAACGCCGCCTGACGCGCCTCCAGCCACACCTGATTGCGAGCGCGCTGCTCAATCGCTTTATCGGGACGGAAAACCAGCCATCCGCGCTCGCGATGATAGACCTCTGTGCCCTGCTCGCGGATGACGATGTCGAAAATCTGCGGTTCGGGCAGGTGAATCCGCACGCGCCCGCCCGAAACTTGCACATGCTCAGGCTTCAACTTGCCCAAGTCGATCCCTGCGGAGACCTCCGCGCGGGCGCGCATGCGCAACCGCTCGCCTGCAAGCCACACAGGTAGCCCGTTGCTGGCTTCGATAGCCACATCGTGCATCGTGGTCTGCCGCGCTGTTTCCAAGCGTTGCATCGCCTGCAGATGCTCCACGAGGACAATCGGGCTGGGCTGCGTGCGATACACGGTCGCCGTTAGCCCACGCAACCGCTCCAGAAGCCACTCGCGCCCTGCCTCGCGCGTGAGCAACCCCAAAGCCAGTAGCAAGAGGAGTCCTACACCGACAACTCGTGCGCCGCGCCCTATCGGGCGACGCCAACGCCATACCACCTGTAGCCACATAGCCCTTAAGTTTACTCGGAAGTGAGGTGTTCAGTTCCTGCCCTCACGATTCGCTGGTCGGGCACGCGAAAAGAACGGTGGCGCAGGGTATGCTTATGGGTCGTGGCTCCCCTTCCCTTCTCAGAGGTGGTTATAGCGCCGGAGCCGTTGAGGCGCACGCTGGAGCAGATGTTGACGCGCCCCAGCCCGCCGCAGTCGCTGCTGATTGTGGGCATGGCGGGGGTGGGCAAGCGCACGCTGGCGCGCTCACTGGCTGCCGCGTGGCTCTGCCCCAAACGCACAGCTCAGGGGCACTGCCAAACCTGCTTGGTGTGCCAGAAGTGGTCGGACACGGGCGAGCATCCCGACCTGCGCGTGCTGAAACCAGAGCCGGAGCAAATCAAAATCGACGCGGTGCGCGAGATGCGGGGTTGGACAAGCTTCGCGCCTGCCGTTGCGCCCTTGCGTTTCGTGATTATAGAGGAGGCGCATCGGTTGAACCCTGCCGCCGCGAACGCCCTGCTCAAAACGCTCGAGGAGCCGCCCCCGCTGTATCACTTTATCCTCACCGCGCCCGCCAGCGACCTGCTCTTGCCGACCATCCTCTCGCGTTGCCGAATCGTGCGGCTGGGCGTGTTGACCACCGAGAGCGTCTTGCAGCGGCTGAAATCGCGTTTCGAGCTGCCTGAGGAGACCCTTCGAACGATTGCGGAGTTCTCGGAGGGAGCGATTGGGCGTGCGATACGCTGGGCGCAGGCGTTGCAAAGCCCTGAATCGGAGGGCAAAGGCCGACAGGCGCACAACGAGCTGGACGCGCTGCAGAAGCTGCTGAGCCTCTTCGCACGGCTGGGTGTCGCGTCGCTGGAGGAGGCGCTGCGTCTCGCTTATGAGTTCCGCGAGGCGTGCAAAGCGTTGGAGGGCGGAACGGAGGAGCGCTCCCCTCGCGCCGCGCTCGCGCTGGGACTGGAATATCTGATTCAGTGGTATCGCGACAGCCTCGCGCTCAACTATCCCAACGCCAGCCTGCGCTTCGCCTCACACCGACAGTCGCTCAGCCAGCTCGCCCGTCGTTTCGCCCCCGCCGAGCGGCAGCGCGACCTGCAGAGCATCACGGAAGCCCGCCGCGCCATCCTCGGCAACGCGAACGCGCAAATCGTGACGGAGCATCTGTTTATTCAGTTGCTGCGGGCGGGTTGAGAGAGTGGAGGGGCACAGGCTGGGGAACGCTACTCCAGTTCCAGCGGCGGCTGAATCGCGATTCCTGGCGCCGCGATGCCCAGGTGCGCGTAGGCGTGCGGCGTGGCGATACGCCCGCGCGAAGTGCGCTGCAGGAAGCCCAGCTGCATCAAGAACGGCTCATACATATCTTCTATTGTGCCCGCGTCTTCCTGAATGGCGGCGGCGAGCGTGTCCAGCCCCACGGGCCCCCCGCCGAACTTTTCGATGAGCGTGCGCAAGATTTTGTGATCCATCTCGTCCAGCCCCAGCGGGTCCACGCCGAGCCGCTGGAGCGCGTCCTGAGTGATTTCCAGCGTGATGACGCCTGTGCCCAGCACTTGGGCGAAGTCGCGCACGCGCCGCAGCAGACGGTTCGCTATGCGGGGCGTGCCACGCGAGCGTTTGGCTATCTCCTCGACAGCCGACTCCTCAATCGCGGTCTGCAGAATCCGCGCCGAGCGGCGGACAATCTGCGCCAGCTCTTCGGATGTGTAGAGCTGGAAGTAATGCACGATGCCGAATCGGTCGCGCAGGGGCGAGGTGAGCAATCCCGCGCGGGTGGTCGCGCCCACCACCGTGAAGGGTGGCAGGTCTAACCGCAGCGAGCGCGCCCCCGCACCCTTGCCCAGCACGATGTCGATCTGGAAATCCTCCATCGCAGGGTACAGCACCTCTTCCACAGGTCGGGCAAGCCGATGAATCTCGTCAATAAACAGCACCTGCCCCGGTTCCATGCTGGTCAGGATCGCCGCAAGGTCGCCCGGACGCTCGATCGCGGGGCCTGAGGTGATGTGAATCGGTACGCCCATCTCGTTGGCGATGATGGTCGCAATCGTCGTCTTGCCCAAGCCGGGCGGGCCGAAAAGCAAGACATGGTCTAACGCCTCGCCGCGCCCGCGCGCTGCCTGAATGAACACGCTCAAGTTCTCCTTGAGCTGCTGCTGCCCGATGAACTCGCTCAGGCGTTGGGGGCGCAGCGTCGCTTCGCTCGACGCCTCCTCTAAGTGGCGCGTCGGGTCTACAATCCGAGTGGGCGACTCGTGCTTGGGCATGTCCACCGAATTCTACCCGTTGCGGTACACTATAAACGCTATGACAAAGGTGGACTACTACCTGCCCCGTTCAGGCCCGATGCCCCGTCCCAAGAGCATCGAGGAAGCAATTCAGGCAATCAAGCAGGAGGCGTTCCCTGCACCGCCCGTGCAGCGCGTGCGCCTGCACGCTAAGGAGTTCACTGCCGTCTGCCCGCGCACAGGACAACCCGACTTTGGCGAAGTCATCGTTGAGTATGAACCGAATCGTCTATGCCTTGAGTCCAAAGCGTTCAAGTTCTACCTGTGGGCGTTCCGAGACGAAGGTGCATATTGCGAGTCGCTGGCAGCGCGTATCGCCGACGACCTGTTCGAGGCATTACAGCCACGCTTTATCCGCGTTGTCGTGAAGCAGTACGCACGCGGCGGGATCGAACTCGAAGCGGAAGCCATCAGGAAGATACAAGAGTAAACGAGCAGGAAATCTTCGAAAGGTGGTGTATAATTGCCTGTGCAGGGGGAGTCGAATCACCCAAATTGCCTGTTCCTTAGGGAACTCTCCTGAGAGAATACTCGTATGAGCAGAAGGAGGCAACTATGTCGCGAGGTATGGGAACACGCGGACGCAGTTACGAGGGGGATGCGCAGAACACACTGCTTTCCGGGATACTGTTTGTCGTCATACTGCTGGTGATTGCGCTTGCAGGCTGGTGGGTGTGGCGTTATAGTCAGGGGCAGTCGCTTCGAACACCGCTCCTTGTCGGGGCGGGGTTTGATGTCAGCCAGTCGGTCACGAAAGAGCAGAAGCAGCGTGGGGTATGGTTTCTGACAAGATTGATTGACTCGGTGCTGCCCTCCCGAACGCCCATCAAAGTCTGGCGCTACGCGGAGACGATGGAGATTGTCCACGAAGGCCGACCGATTGTCTCGGACGAGTTGAACAAGGTCTCGCGCGACACGATCGAGAACTACATGGGCAAGTGGGGCACGCGCCCCGACAAAGTGATGCAGGATTTCCTGCGCTACCAGCAGCAGCATCGCGAGCGCAAAGCCTTGCTGTGCCTGTTTACAGACGGCGAATGCCACTCAGAGGCGGAGACACGGGCGATAGCCGCGCAACTGGCGCAGGATTCCCAGGTCGTCGCGGTGGTGGTCGGTCCCGTGCTGAACAAATACCGTGCTTCCGTCGAGAACCACTACTATGCCCCTTTGCGCGAGGCAGGTAAACTGTTCGTGTTCGGCGAGACGGACGCGCTCGACACGCTGAACCGCCTCAAGGAACACCTGCAATCGTTGGAACGGTGAGGTGAAGAGCCGATGGTACACCACCCTAATGAAGAAGATCCGGAGGAACACCGCCCTAATGAAGGGTTAGACGCGATCCATGCTGCGGCACATTTTCTGACGCCCGATTCCCACGCGACGCCCTCGGCGGGGGAAGAGGCACCTTCCAACGGGCAAGTGAGCGAAATGCCTCCTGTGCAGGCAACTGAGCAGGAAGCGACGCCTGCGCCCGTAACGCCTCCTACGCCCGTAACGCCCAGCCCACTGCTTGAACCCTATCACGACACAGCTCCCTACTGGCACTTGCCGTTGGACAAGGAGGTGTTTCACGATACACCCCTGCTGGTGAACCAGAGGTTAGCCGACGCAGAGCGCGTCGTGATTCAGATGGAGTCGTACCTGCGCTATGCAGGCTACGAGGTGGAAGCGGGCGAACTGCGGATGAACTACACCCAGTGGGTTAAAATCCCCGCCACGCAGTACGAATCGCTGCGCCACGAGCTGGAGCCGCGACGCGAGAAGTATACTGAGGAGCTTGAGCAGGTCCAGAGGGATATCGAGAAAGCGCAGGCGGAGTTCATAGAAGCGATGGCGCAGGCGAAAATCCCCATCCCAGAACCGCCCAAACCGAAAAAGCGCTCCAAAGTCCCGCCCGCCCCTGAGCCGATTAGCCCGCGCTTGGTAGAACGCGCGTTGCAGAACGATTTCGCCTCCGATGACGAGGTCTGCGGCGAGCAGGGCGTTGCGCCCGTGTCATCCCGCGGCTCCGTTTGGAACACTGTGGGGCAGTGGGTGTTTGAGCTTGCCGCGCCACTGGCGGCAGGGCTGTTGCTCGGCGTCAATCTCGGCGTGATTGTAGGGCTGTTGAGCCTCAAGGTGATCCAGAGGGGTGAGAGCCTGTGGCTGGTGGTGCTCGCGGCGATTATCGGTCTGTTTGTGGAGAAGCTGGTGGGCAACACGGCGTATTCGCTGGCATCCTCGGCGGCGCAAGCCAGCGAACAGCGCGACGCGCTCGATACCAAGAAGCCGTTTCCCTCCATGCGCTCCGCGTGGCGCTTAGCGTTCTTTATCATCGTAATCTTCATGCTGACCATCGCTATCGCGACTGTAGACGCGCTGGGTCTCCTTATGCTCTACGAGGAGCGACGCAGCGAAGCGCAGCTCATCGGCGCCCTCGAAAGCGCAGCGGTTCCGATCTGGCTTTTCTTCATCGCAGGGCTGATTATCAGCGCGCCTTACATTGTCTACAAATCGGTTAAGGGCTGGCGCGAGCCGGAAATCCGCCAGCGCGAGGCGCGAATCACCTACCTGCACCGGAAGCATATGGAGCAGCGGCGCGGGGAGCCTGCCGTGCAGAGCGCTTTCGTGAAAGCGCAGGTAGTGCAGAACCTCTACGAGCGACGCGACTGGCTCACGCAGCAACTGGAGCAGATTGCAACGCGCCTCGACTCCGCTCGCACGGAATGCATCGGCAGCACGCAGCGGTTCCGTGACTACTGGGAATCGCTGGTGGAGCAGTTGAGGCGAGAGCGTGCGCCTTACGCGCTGGATGGCATACGCCGCGATGGGCGGTTCCACAGCCGCCGCCCGCAGGGCGAAACGCTCCTTCAGCGCATCAAAGCGCTGTTTCAGAGGTAAACGATGGGCGTGCGCGTGCTATTCGGGGCGATAGGGCTAACGGTTGCCCTGCTCACCGCGCTAAGCGGGAACGCGCTCTTCAACGCCCTGAACACACCTGCGCTCCTGGCGGGCAATCGCGTGCTGCTGTTCGAAGCCAGCGACGAGATTGTCGAACGCTTGGAGCAGGCAGGTGCGCAAATGGGCGACCCGCAATTCTCGCTGGCTTGGAACAACCGCAACGACTTGGACCTGCATGTGATCGACCCTGCAGGCAACCATATCTGGTATCGCCAGCGGCGTAGCCCCACGGGCGGCGAGCTGGATGTGGATGCGAACGCCGACCCCCTGCGTGCGACCAACCGCCCTGTGGAGAACATCTACTGGCAACCGGGCAGTGCGCCCGAAGGCGCGTACACGGTCTATGTGCATCACTATGCGAATCACGGCGCACCTGACCCCACGCGCTACACGCTGCGGATTGCCGCGAACGGGCGCATACGCGAGTTTGAGGGCAGTTTGCGCCATGGCGAGGAGAGCGAACGGCTCACTGTAGACCCCCGCGAGGTGGGCGACTGGTATCCTTTACCTGCGGAGCGGGGCTTGTGGGCGTTGGTGGTGATGAGCGGCTGGGGCGCGATGCTGGGGCTGACGCTCGCGCTGGGATTGCGCCTGCCGCAGGCGTTGTTCAAGCAGGTGGATCGAGCGGAGTTCCGAGTGTGGCGTGTGGCGGGCAACGCGCTCGGCGGCGCCGCGCTCGGTGCGCTGGCGGGCTTTCTGGGGCAGCTTCTGTTTGGCTGGCTGGGCTTTCTCGGCGACGGCTTCGCCCGATTCGTAGGGCTAATCACACTGGGCGGGATGCTGGGGTATGGGTTAGCGCACTGCGTGCCGCACTTGCCTGTGAACCCTGCACGCTGGGCGGGCGTGGCAGGCGGCGGATTGAGCATGGGGCTTTACCACTGGGCGCTGCAGAACGGCTCCGACGCGCTCGGACGCTGGCTCGTCGCCGCAGTGCTGGGACTGGCGATAGGACTGATGGTTACCCTGCTGTTCTGGAAGCGGCGCTATGTGTTGGTGCGCTCAGGAGGCACGATTGAGACGAGGCGGCTCGAAAAGGCGTATCGGTTGCGAGCCGAGCGTTAGCTGCCCCGCCCCAACTCGCGCTGTAACTCGCGTTCGATATCCTTGCGCTTGATAGCCTCGCGCTTATCATACTGGCGCTTGCCGCGCACCAGCCCGATTTCCAGTTTCGCCTTACCGTTGCGAAAATAGAGCTTGAGGGGGACAAGGGTGTAGCCTTTCTGTTCGGTCTTCCCGCGCAGGCGTTCGATTTCCCACTTATGCAGGAGCAGTTTGCGTTTGCGGCGCGGCTCGTGTTGGGCGTAGCCCGCGTTCTCGTAGGGCGCGATGTGCAGGTTCTGAACCCACATTTCGCCGTTCTCCACGCGACAATAGGCGTCAGTCAGGCTTACTTTGCCTGCTGCCACACTCTTCACCTCCGAACCCGTAAGCACCATCCCCGCCTCAATCGTATCTTCCACATGGTAATCGTGGTACGCTTTGCGGTTCGTGGTGATGATTTTGATACCGCCTTCCGATTGCTTCGCCATCGGGTAAATTATACTGTCTGGAGGGGGAGAGAGTGAAGCGTATGCGCCAAGCTGCTCTGGGGATTGTGCTGGCACTGCTTGCGGGCTGTGCGCCAAAGTATCGGGTTGATCGCCTTGAGGCGCAGGCGTTGCCGTCCGATACGCGGGTGGTTCGGGCAGACTATTTCAAAGCGGACGCGCCGCATCTGCAAAACCCAGACCTGAGCGCGTTCACCGTCCGCTGTGATGACCCGAAGGTCGCGGTGGAGCTTGTCGGGTGGAAGGAGGGGAAAGCGCGGCGCCCCCAGCGGAACCGCCCGCTCAGCATTCTGATTGCCTGGGATCAGTCGTCCTCATTAGCGGATACGGATCCAGAGCATCGGCGTTTTCCTGCAGGTGAGCAGCTGATTAATGACCTCCCCAACGACGCGCGGCTGGGGCTGGTGAACTTCGCCTCGCTGGACCTTGTTTATGCCGACTACGACATCCGCGCACCGATGGGCAGTAGCAAACGACAACTTATCGAGGCGCTGGGCTATCTGCGTGGAAGCCGCTTCTCGATGCACGGCACGCCGCTGTGGAACACGCTCACCGACGCAATCCCCCGGTTCTTGGCGAACGAGCCGAGCGAACGCGAACGCTGGGTGATTTTGTTCACGGACGGGCAGAACGATGTTCCTGATTTCGTTGTGTCGCGCACGCATCAGGACGCGCTGCAGGTCGCGCAGGCGCATCGGGTGAAGCTCATTTTCGTGCTGCTGGGCAACGAGCAGACCATCTTAGAGTACGCGGCGGTGCGTCAGACGCTGGAATATCTGGCGAACGCCACGGGCGGTCGTGTGATCGCCGTCGAGCAGGCGCAGGACTTGCGCGAGGCGTTCGGCGAGGTGCTGGACACGCTGGAGTACGCGCCGTGCTATAAGATGCACCTGCGTGTGCGTAAAGCGGGCGGGTTCCGTAGAGGCGAGCAGCTGACCCTGCGGATCCAGGCGACTGGTGGCAAGGCGCGCACGGTCACGGTTCGGATGGAGTAGTGTGTTGCTTGAGCAAGCCGCGAATAAGCTGCTCAGCGAACATGCGCCCTATCTGCTCCTTGCTCAGCGTGCCGCGCGGATTGTACCAGTTCGGAATCCAGTTGAGCGCGCCCAGCACAACATACGACGCCATCTTCACATCCGCCGCCTCGAACACGCCCTGCTCGATGCCTTCCCGGATGCACTGCTGGTAAGCTTGCTCGTACTGGTCGCGCATGGCGATAATCTCTTTGCGCTTGCGCGGGGGCAAGGCGTGATGCTCGCGTAGCACCACCACGCTATACATCGCCGTCGCGCCGCCCACGATACGCACATACTCTTCAATCATCGCGCGCAGCTTCGCGTCGGGCGGGTCTGGACGCGCCATAATCTCCGCCTGCGACTCCAGCAGCATCGTCATCGCGCGCTTGTAAAGCTGATAGAGCAGGTCGCTCTTGTCGGACACATAGTAGTAGATGCTGGCTTTGGTTAGCCCCAACTCTTTCGCGATTTCATCGACGGTGCTGGCGTGGTAGCCCTTTTTCGAGAACACACGCGCCGCGCCGTTGAGGATTTGCTCGCGTCGCGCCTCCTGTCGTTCCGTGCGTTTTGCCATCGTTCGGTCGCCTCTCCCTATTATAGGAATATACCGCAATGTCGGCGCATAGCCGTGCTTTCACCCTCTTTAAGAGTACCCAAAGCGTGGTCAACGCAGGATTGAGCGACGCCTGCTCTGCGGCGAGCACACTTTTAGCACCTGCTCTTTGTCCAGTGGCGCTATCGGGATGCGTATCGTTCGGGGCGGATGGGCATCTACAATCACCCGAAAGCGTCCGCTGTCGAGCGCCCGAGGGTCGAGTTCCGCAAAAATCACATAAGAGTCGTAGTTGCCACTTTCCTCGGCAACAGTGACGGAGGCTCTGTGTAGCCGTCCGCGTTCGTCTTGTAGGAAGATATGGAACGCTTGGTCTTTGAAGATAAACGCGCCATCTTTACCGAGTTTCCAAGACCAACTGCCTGTCAGCGGCAAATTGATTCGCAAGATGAGAAGTGGCGTTCCCATGCGCACTTGCCACCTATCTTTCCCAACATCGGATATCCCTCCGTACTCAGAACTCCGCTGATGGGTTTGCTGAGCGCGGCTGTGCGAGAGGACGCGATATTTATTAGGGAGCGTGGGGTCAACTTGGAGAGTGAACTGAGGGTACTCGAACACGCCCAGCAGTTCGAGCGTAGTCCCTGCTCGATTGATTGTTTCGTTGATTGGCGTGTCTGCACCTCGTCGTCGGGAAATCCACGAGGAGCGCCACGCTCGCGGCGAGATCGAAGACGCCTTATAAGACGGATACACCGTTGCGCAGAATAGCCAGTAGGGGTAATGCCATGGCGGTGGCAGAGTAGGAGAATAGCGGTTGCCGTAGGGGTCCTCGAACCAGTAGTCTTCGATGACCCAGTTGTCAGAGGGTCTACCGTTCTCGCTGAACCGTACACGCGGCTCTATTTGGAGAAGGGGATACTCGATGTCTTCAAGGATCCACGCGCCTCCGTCGACGATTGCCAGTTTCTGCAGTTCGAATTCGAACTCTTGAATCTTGAGTTGCACTGGGAGGGGCTGTGGCTGCATCAGCGGAGAAGGCGCGGTACTCCCTAAATAGGGTGGCGGGACAGGAATACGGTGGCGCTGGTCCTTGTCAAGAAACTCCAGCCAGACCTGACGCTCGGAGGAGGGCAATCGGGGAAGGCGCACGGCAAAAATCGTTTCCCGCGAGTTCCGCAAAATAGTGGAATACTCGACCTTTACAGGAAGATACGCGCCCTGAGAGTCCACCAGGCGCACAGGCAAGAGGGGAATTACCCAAGGGTTTGGGTTAGGCGATGGGAGCCTCCGACGCAACCATACCCACATCTCTCGCTGGGGGGTCCGGCATATACCTACTGCACCTTGATAGGGCTCGGCCCATCCGAACCGTTCGAGCCATTTCCGCCAAAGAGGAGGGGTGTAGCCGTGCGTTTTGCCACGAGTGATTTTGAGCAAGCGCAGGGTTGAACCGTCTTTGAGCAGAACAACACGGTTCGAATCGCCCATCCTGAACCACTGCGCCAGCAGCAGGGCGAGGATTACAATCCCCAAGCCGAGTAAACCCCACTTCGCGTTCGGTCTCATGGCGGGATTAGTGTTTCGCCTGAAGGAGGTCGGTTCCTGCCGTTATGCCCTGCTTCCACGGGGCTTTGAGTGTCTGAACGGGGTTCTGAGTGGGGCTTTGCATGGCGCTGTCGCCTCACGGGTTCATCCCTTCTTGTGTGCGCAGGGCGCGTAGCGCGGCGGCTGCGTACCGACGCGAGCTGCCTGTGAGGTCGCGCACTTGGGCTACCTTCACGGGCTGGGGCAAGGGTTTGAGCTGTTCCGCGAGGCGTCGCAGGGTTTCCGTCGCGAAATAGATCCCCTCGCCCGCGTCGGTAATCTCGCCGCGCTCGACGCCGATTCGGAGCATGGCGCGTATCGCGTCGGGCGGCGCGCCGATCAGGTGCGACGCCATCCGCACCGACGGGGGGGTCATCCCCGCCGCGCGGTACAGCTCCACCACACGCCGATAGAACGCCTCCTGACGCGGTTTCAGAGGCGTCATAGCCTATTAATACCTCCGTCGCGCTGAGCCGACGGTCGGCGATTCGGCGCGCTTCACCAAGTATCCGTCTTGCCCGATGGGTCAGGCTGGATTGGTGCGCCCAGCCACGAGAAGGGGTAGTTGGCGTCTTCGTACTCCAGCGCGGCTTTTGTTACCTGCAGCGGGCGGAAGGTGTCCATCATCACCGCCAGCTCTTCGGTGTAGGTAGCGCCCAGGCTCGCCTCCACAGCGCCCGGCTGCGGTCCGTGCGGAATGCCCGACGGGTGCAGCGTAATCGAGCCGACCTCAATCCCGCGCCGACTACCGAACTTCTTGTTCACATAATACAGCACCTCATCGCTATCGAGGTTGCTGTGGTTGTAGGGCACGGGAATCGCCTGCGGGTGGTAGTCCAACATACGCGGGCAGAAGGAGCAGACAACGAAGCCTGGCCCTTCAAAGGTCTGGTGGATGGGCGGAGGCATATGGATTCGCCCTGTGATGGGTTCAAAGTCGTGGATGTTGAACGCCCACGGGTACAGATAGCCGTCCCAGCCCACCACATCGAAGGGGTGATGCTCGTAGTGGTAGGCGTAGACGCGCCCGCGCCTGTGGATGCGCACCTCAAAATCGCCGATATCCGTGCGCGTCTCCAGCTCTTCGGGCGTGCGGATGTCCCGCTCGCAGAAGGGGGAATGCTCCATCAGCTGCCCGTAGGCGTTGCGATAGCGCTTGGGCGTCTCAATCTGCCCGCCGATGGCTTCAATCCACACGAGCTTGGCGGGTAGGGCGTCGAACACGAGTCGCCAAATCGTGCCGTGCGGAATAACCAGATAGTCGCCTTCGCGGAAGCGCAGATGCCCAAACTGCGACTCCAGCTTGCCCGAACCTTCATGCACGAAAATCAGGTCGTCGCCGTCCGCGTTTTTATAGAAGTAGTCCATCTGCTCAATCGGGCGCGACACGGAGAAGATGACATTTTCGTTGAACATCAGTTCCACGCGCCCTGTAATCGCGTCGCCGGAGGGGGGCATCTCGCCTGTGCGGAAGTGGCGATGCTGAAGAATCGGCTCGTCCAGCGGCTCGATGCGCCGCTCATAACAGGTGTGGAACTCCTTCACGCGCGTTGGCGGATAGTAGTGATACAAGATCGACTGGATACCCGAAAAGCCTTCCGTGCCCAGCACCTCTTCGGCATACAGCCCGCCGTCAGGACGGCGGAACTGGATATGCCGCTTGGGCGGCAACTGTCCCATGCGTACATACCACGGCATCGTGGATTACCTCCCTATGATGTGATGGCAAATTATAGCATGCGCGTGAACGCCGTCAGGGCACAATCGCGTACTTGATTCCCTCGCCGCGGTCTAACGCTTCGAACACCTGCACGAGTTCGCTCAGGGGGCGCGTGTCGGTGATTAGGCGTTCGACGGCGAACTCGTGCTGCTGGAGGCGTTGCAGGGCGTTCAGGGCGTCTTGTGTGGTAAAGTGGAAGCTGCCCAGGAGGGTCAGCTCGTCGTAGTGCCAGCGTTCGGCGAGCACCTGCACGGTCTCGCCCTTCGCCAGCCCGCTGTAGAGCAGCACTTTGCCGCCGGGCGCGGCGAGTTCGGGCGCGAGTTCCCAGACTGTTTTCGCGCCTGTGG
>CALAMM010000105.1 GCA_937925775.1 uncultured Fimbriimonadales bacterium | reverse complement strand
TCAAAGCGCGGGCGTCGACCTCACGGCGTTCAATGTGCTGGCTGGCGCAATCGGGGTCGGTATCGGCTTCGGGCTGCAGAACATCGCGAACAACTTCATCAGCGGGATTATTATCCTGCTGGAGCGTCCAATCAAGGTCGGTGACCGCGTGGAGGTGGCAGGCAGGAGTTTCGCCCTGAGCGTCATAATAGAGGCTATGCGCCGAGTGGCTATAGCATCGGTTTTAGGTATGCTGGGCTTCGCGTCGGTCTGGGCGGGCGCGCCGACAGTGCAGGCGCGGGCGGCGGTCTTGATGGACGCGGAAACAGGACAGGTACTCTACGCCAAAAACGCGCATACGAAGCTACCCCCCGCCAGCCTCACCAAAATTATGACCGCGATCCTCGTGCTGGAACGATGCGAGTTAGATGAAGTGGTGAAAGCCTCCGCCCGCGCGGTCCGCACAAAAGCCAGCTCGATGAACCTACGGGTAGGCGAGCAAGTGCAGGTGCGCGACCTACTGTACGCGCTGATGCTCCGCTCCGCCAACGATGCCGCCGTCGCCTTAGCCGAACACATCGCAGGCTCGGTAGAAGCGTTCGCGCAGCAAATGAACGAAAAAGCCCGCGCACTCGGCGCGAAAAACACCCACTTCGTGAACCCGCACGGCTTGCACCATCCCCAACACCTCTCCACTGCCTACGACCTCGCGCTCATCACCCGCTACGCGATGGAAAACGAAACCTTCCGCGCGATTGTCAAAACACCCTCCTACCTCGTGAAACGCTCCCATAATCAGGAAGATTTGCTCATGGTGAACAAAGCGAAGTTTCTGAAGGAGTACCCCTACGCCGAGGGGGTCAAAACGGGCTACACGAACCCTGCAGGCTTCTGCTTTGCAGGAGCCGCCATGCGCGACGGGCGTCGGCTCATCAGCGTAGTGCTGAACAGCCCCCAGCGTGAGCAGGATACCATCGCGCTGATGGAACACGGCTACCGCGACTGGGAGCGCATCGAGCTGCCTGCAGGCATGATCGTGGGAAATGCATCGGTCCACAACGGCGAGTCCCAGCAGGTTCCCTTGCGCCTTGCTCACTCACTGGTCTGGGTCGTGCCGAGGGCGCAACGCGCACGCTATCGCTGGAGCGTACACGCTGACCCCTTGCACGCCCCCCTCAAAGCAGGCGACCCCGCAGGCTGGCTGGTGGTCTATCGCGACGAGAAGCCCTTGCTCAAAGCCCCCGTGGTGGTCGCCCACGAGGTCGCCCGACACCGCAACCTCCTTGCACCGATAAGCGGGATAGCTGCCGTCAGCGCAATAGCAGGAGTGGCGGGCTGGCGAGTTCGCACCCGCCGCCAGCGACTCGCACGAGTTCACCGACAACCCGTCCACCGAAGATAATCAGCCATCGGCGTCGCGCACAGGGCGGCTCAAGTGTTTGGCTCACGCACACCGAAAATGTACGCCAGCAGCACCCCAAGCGCAACCGTGCCCCAGAGGAACTTCGCCCAGCTGGGGAAAGCGTAGAATGAGAAGAACGCCTCAGTGAACGCCGCAATCAAAATGAGTACAAGCGACCCAGCGAGAATCCAGAAGGCGTCTGGCGCGACCTGACGCACCGCCTCCGAGCGAGTCAAATCGCCCGGCGCAATCATCGCGCGCCCCAGCATCAATCCCGCCCCACCACACAGGAACACCGCCCCCAACTCCGGCACCCCATGCGGATAGATGGAGACCAGCAGGAAGCCCAGCTTGCCCACATGATACATCTCACCCGCAAGCGCCCCCAGCAGGAAACCGTTCGTTATCAAAAGATAGACCGTCGGGATTGCCCAAAACACACCCAACCCAAACGCGAGCATCGCCACGCGCGAGTTATTCACAAAGTAGAAACTGCTCATCACGGAGGCGAACCCCGTCTCACCCGGCTGATACTGCTTGCCCGACTTCCAGTGTTCAAACACGGGACGCCACTGCGGATCCACAAGCGTTTGCGCGATGGCGGGGTTCACTAAAATCATCGTGAACGGAATAATCGCCCCCAACACGGTCAGCGCGATGGCGAGCCACACGTAGCGATGGCTTCGACGCACAGCAGCGGGAAACGAGTACCAGAACAACCGCAGCGCGTTTTTAACGCTCCCGCGTCGCGCGCGATAGAGGGTCCCGTGCGCCCGACCCAGCAGGCTGTTGAGGTATTCCACCACGCTGGCATCCGCCCCCTGCTGCCGCGCATACGCCAAATCCGCCGCCGTCTGACGATAGAGCCTGCCCAACTCGTTTAACGCAGCGCGATCCAGCTGCGCGCCTCCTGCCCAGCGCAGCGCGTCCAGCAACTGCTCAAATCGCTGCCACCGCTCCTGCCGACGCTCCACAAACCGACGCACATTCATCGCACACTCAACCCCCTCAAGGATACCCCACGCAACAGGTACAATCGACCCTATGCAGCCCCTCTCGCATATCGACCGCGAAGCATGGCGGTTTATCAACTCTGTGAGTATCGTTACGGTCTCTGTAGACGGCGTTGTGAACGCGATGAGCGCAGAGTGGTGCGCACCCGTGTCGCTGAAGCCGCCACTCATCGGCGTGTTTATCGGGGAAGAACGGTTCACACGGGCGTTCATCGAGCGGGCACAAACTTTCGGGGTTAGCCTGCTTGCGGAGGAGCAAGCATGGATTGGGCGCGTGTGCGGTAGGTATTCGGGACGCGAAGTAGACAAACTTGCCGAGTTCAACATCCCCACCGAGCCAGCACAGTATATCGATGCCCCGCTCATCGCAGGCGCAGCAGCGCAGTTCGAGTGTCGTGTGCTGGATCGGCGTGTGTACGGGAGCCACATGCTCGTGGTGGGCGAACCACTGCGTGCCATCGGCAACCCCGACAAACAAGCCATCGCCTACTCGCGCGGGCGTTTCTATCGACTGGGCGAGGAACTCCCCGAGTAGGGTACAAACCCCTCCCAACGGAACCTACCTTCCGTACACACTGCGCATCGGCAGGAAAGTGCACGCGCAGCGACGCACAGAGAGTGGCATGAAGCACGCTATCGCTTTACGAAGAGGGGTAGGGAGTGAAGGCTAAACTGCCTGCACTCCCTCCCAGAGGCTTTCGCAATCACGAACAGCAACTCAATCCGCGTGAGGTCACGCCTCAACAGATTCACCGTTCTCATAACAGCGCGGAATTCTACTAATCATTAGGCTATGAAAGAGTTAAGCGACCTCTCTTGCGTGCGTGATGGGCTGCATCGGGTATAATCTCCTTTCGGAGGCACCTACCTTGCGGTACATACCGAGCATCGGCATGGAAGTGCATGCGCAGCTCTTGACCGAGAGCAAGATGTTCTGCGCGTGCCCGACGCGCTTTGGCGATTTGCCCAACACCAATGTCTGCCCTATCTGCTTGGGCATGCCCGGCACGCTCCCCGTGCCCAACAAAAAAGCCGTCGAGCATGTGATTCGTACCGCATTAGCACTCAACTGTCGGATTGCCCCCGTCGCGATGTTCTACCGCAAGAACTACTTCTATCCCGACCTGCCCAAAGGCTACCAGATTTCCCAGTACGGCGAGGTACACCCCATCGGCACGCGCGGTGTTCTGGAGATCGAAGTCGAGGGCGAGCGGATCCCCGTGCGCATCCGCCGTGTACACCTGGAAGAAGACACGGGCAAACTGTTCCACTACCTGCCTGGCGAGAGCGAGGTGGATTTCAACCGTGCGGGCGCACCGCTGATGGAGATTGTGACCGACTTCCCGCCCGATTTGCACTCCGCCGAAGCCGCCAAAGAGTACCTTGTGCAACTCCGTGCAGTGTTGACCTATCTGGGCGTGTGCGACGGCAAGATGGAGGAAGGCTCCCTGCGCTGTGAACCCAACATTAGCGTCGCCCCCGAAGGCAGCGAGCAACTCGGCGTCAAAACCGAACTCAAAAACCTCAACTCGTTCCGCGCCGTCGTGCGCGGCATCGAGTTCGAAGTGGAGCGACAAATCAAAATCCTCAGCGAGGGCGGGCAAGTCGTTCAGGAAACGCGTGGCTGGAGCGAGGAAGGCGCGTACAGCTTCCCAATGCGCACCAAAGAGTTCGAACAGGACTACCGCTACTTCCCCGAACCCGACATCGTGCCCATCCAAATCACCGAAGAGTGGCTGGAGCAACTGCGTGCCACAATTCCCGAACTGCCCCTGCAGAAAGCCGACCGCTACCGCAAAGAATACGGACTGGGAACCACCGAGACGCGCATCCTGACCGCCGATATCGGCACCGCCACCTTCTTCGAGGAGTGCCTCGCGCTGGGAGTAGACCCAAAGACCGCCAGCAACTGGATTACCGTCGAACTGCAGGCTCGCTTGAACGAGACGAACACCGATATCCGCGATTCGAAGTTGCGCCCAGCACACTTGGCAGACCTAGTCGAGCTGCTCCGCAAAAATGTAATCTCAGGGCGAATCGCGAAAGAGCTGTTTGAAGAGGTGTTCCAGACGGGGGTGATGCCTTCCAAGATTGTGCAGGAGCGTGGATTAGTGCAGATTTCGGATGAGGATGCCCTGCGTGCAGCCGCCCGTAAGGTGATTGCCGAGAACCCTGAGGTCGTGGCGAAGTATCGTGCAGGCAAGACCAGCGTACTGGGCTTCTTGGTGGGGCAGATTATGCGCGAGACACAGGGGCGCGCGAACCCGCAACGCGCTCAAGAACTCCTGCGCGAGGAGTTAGGATAGGTCAGCGATGAACGCGCGTCGCTTTCTACGCTACGGTGTAAGCGCAGTGATGCTCGGACTGGGCATCGCAATCATTTACCACGAGTATTTTTTATATCAGCGTCCAGAGGGACTGCTGCTGGGTGCGCTGCTCATCCTCTGGGCATTTGTGCGAATCTGGGCGCTTCGTTATTTCGTGGAGCGCCGAATCCGCTGAAACGACGAGGTTGAACGCGATGGGGCTAAAACTGTTCGGTTGGAAAAAGTCGAAGCCACAGGCGCAGGACGCGGCGCCGCCCAAACGCCTGCTCGTCCCCTTCAGCAACACGCCAGACGACCGTGAGGCGTTGCGTTTCGCCTGCGAAATGGCGCAGGTGTTCGACGCGCATCTAACCGTGCTGTGCCTTGTAGAGACACCGCGCTCGATCGGACTGGAAAGTTGTCCCGCCACGCGCTTGCACGAGGGCGAACTTGCCGCCGCCGCCGCGCGCGAAATCGCGGAAGAGATCGGCGTCAGCCAATTTGAGACCGTGGTGCGCCCCGCGCATCACTGCGGCTACGCCATCGTAAACGCCGCCGAGGAGTTCCAAACCGACTTGCTGTGCCTCACCGCGCGCTATCGGAACGGGCGTACCCGTCCCGTACTGGACGACACGGTCGAGGTCGTGCTACGCAAGGCACGCTGCCAAGTCTGGCTCTACGGCGCACCCCAGGAGGTGAAATAACGATGCGAATCGTGATTATGGGATGCGGACGCACAGGCTCGATGCTGGCGCTGCTGATGAGCAGCGCAGGACATCAGGTCACGGTCATCGAAAAATCGCAGGACGCCCTGCTCCGACTGGGCAAGCACCACAACTGCGAGCTGGTCGTGGGCAACGGACTGGACGAGGATACCCTGCGTCGCGCCGAGGTGGACAAAGCGGATGCCTTTATCGCCTGCACCAACGGCGACAATACGAACCTGATGGTGGTGCAGATGGCGCGGGAGCTGTTCGGCGTGCAGCGCATCGCAGCGAAAGTGAACGACCCCGTCCGCGCGGAAGCGTATCGAGAGTACGGCATCTTCACCGTGACCAGCGGCGCACTGCTGGCGGGCTACCTGCGCGACTGGCTGCTCGGCAATCCCACACGCAACATCGAGGAATACAACCAGTTCTACCCCGAACTGCGCCAGCTGCTGGAAGAGTGAGGGCGAAAAAGGGGGTCGGGATGAAGCCAATCCTCGCTTCGCTTGGAGGGATGCGCGTTGTTCCCGATTGCTGCCGCGCCACGCGTCGCAAGCCAGCTCGGTTCCAACGCCCCACCCTCCTTGCCGCGCTGCTGCTTGTCGCCGCCTGCCGCCACAACGACGCGCCTCCAAGCGAACCGTTCCAGTTCCCGATAGCAGTAGCAATTCAGGGCAAGCCCAACGATTACTGGGATGCCGTCCTGGAAGGGATGAGCAGTCGACTCGATGCTCCTGGAGTACGGTTAGAGAAACTGCTTTTCAGAGCAGGCGAGCGCGAAGCGATTTTCAGGCGATTGAAAGAAGGCGATTGGCGTGCGACAGCGTTCTGTCTGCCCAACGATGAAGAGGCAAAGCAGCTCGTGGAAGAGATGATTCAGGCGGGCGTGCCCGTCGTGCTGGTGGGCACTGACTTGCCAAACACGGCGCGACTGGGCTATGTGGGAACCTACTACTACGATGCGGGGCGACGCGCAGGCGCATGGTATGCACAGCGCATCCCATCGGGCGAGGTTGTCGTAATCGCGGGGCATCCCGTGCCGCAGGCTGTCTCGGAATTCTGGGACGGCTTCCGACATGGGCTACTGTTCAATCGGCGCACGCGGGCGCGGCTTATCCCCCTCTCTGATAGCCGCAACACACCCTCGGTCCTCCAGAAGCTCCTACCAGCGCCGCAGATTAAGGGTATCTTCCTCATGGGCGCAGAGGTGGCTCAGCAGGGAATCGGCGCTGCGCGCCTAAACAATGTGGGCGTCCTTAGCTGGCGCGAGTCGTCAAAAGACTGGTATCGCGCTCGTCAGATCGATCTGCTGGTTCTGGAGCGTCCGAAGGAGATCGGCATCCGCGCAGGAAACCTGCTGCGCAACCTGAGTCAAGGGCGTGGCGCAGATCGGCAAATCGTTTATGTGCCCTATGAATGGCTGGCACGCTAAAGCGCAACCAAACTCGTAATTGTACTGTAGCGAGCTATGAAGCAATTCTCGTATACTATAGTGAAAGGGCAAGCGGAGGAGCGGCGATGAATCCCAAAGCGCTCCATGTAGTGGAGAACGCTCTCGCCGCCCTCTCAAATCATCCAGCGCGCTTGCAGGGGGAGCGCGAGCTGTTCATGCGCACAATACGCCATCTCGTACAGCCGATTCGCGTATGGGTCAATCCCGACCATACGGTCGAAACGGCGTTGGTGCTGTTGCGGGGGCATCGTCTGCGCGGGTTGCCCGTAATCGAAGGAGGGCGCGTGCTGGGCCTCGTGGAGTCAGACCAGCTGCTCGGCGTCCCGCTGGAGACCCCCGTGCGCGAGGTGATGACCACCGAACTGATGGTCGCCACGCCGCAGACGCCCTTGCGCACCGTCGCCGACTGGTTCCAGAGCCACCGCCAAAGCCTCATGCCTGTGCTGGAAGGCGAGCGACTCATCGGGGTGGTCTCCGTTTTCGACCTCCTCTCTGAAATCGGGCGCAGCTATGACCCGATGACGGGGCTGCCCTGGTCGGACTACCTACGCGAATGGAGCATCGAGCAACTCGCGCAGGGCAACGAAATCACCATTATCTTTTTCGACTTGGATAACTTCGGCGTGTTCAATAAGCGTTATGGTCATTTGGTGGGCGACGAGGTGTTGCGGCGGGTGGCGCAGATTTTGCTTACCGAGATCGATCCTCAGACAGAGGTGGTCTGCCGCTGGGGTGGGGATGAGTTTGCGATTGCGACCCTGCGTCGACGCGAAGAAGCGGGGCTACTTGCCCATCACTTGAGCCGTCAGATCGCGAGTATCCAGATCCCTGAGGTGGATCTCCCTATCTCGGCGTCTTACGGGTAGCAAGGCGGCAAGCGCACGCGCGAGCGGGAGCAAGTGCATTACGCCGCCACCGTCGACAACCTGGTCAACCTTGCCAGTCAGGAATGCATGATGATGAAAGGCACTGCCGCGCGCGCGGCGCAAGGGGGGCAACTGCCGTTGCCGATCCAAGCGGTGGTGGAGACAGCACCCCCTGAAAAGCGGGTCAAGATCCAAAGCGTCTCCTACGAGCGTGAGGGGCGTCGGGCGAAGGCGCGTGTTTATCTGCAGATGGAGAATCGCGTGCTGGAAGGCACAGCAGAGGGTGAAGCGCAGCCCCACCGCCTAATTGCAGAAGCCACGCTAAACGCGCTCAAACCGCTAATCCCGCCTTCAGTGCAGATTCGCCTCTTGCAAGCGAATGAGATCCCCAGTGAAGCAGGGCGCGCAGTGGTGAGCGTCATCGTGTTGTGGGAGGATGGAGAAAGCCGCCAAGAGCTCGTGGGCAGCGCGCTGCTACGGGAAGACCTCAATCGCGCCGTTGCCGCCGCGATGCTGGACGCCCTCAACCGCCTGCTGGGACGCAGGTTGGAGACCCTATAAGCGTACCGCGCGAGTAGACTAAGCCGTCTCAGACAGCACTTGCAACTTCGCAAACGCCAACATAGCCTACAAGCGCTCCTGTATCATGCGTAGGATTTCGGGGTCGCCGCTCCGCCGGGCGGCGTCGAGCGCAGTATCGCCCAGCGCACTCCGAGCGTTCGGATCCGCACCCCGCTCCAGCAGGAGTTTCACCGTATCGCGGTGCCCGTTCTCCGCGGCCATCATCAGCAGGGTGCGTCCGTTTCGGTCCCGCAAGTTCGGCGAGACGCCACGAGCCAACATCGCTTGTAGCACGCGCGTCCTTCCATAAATCGCCGCGTAATGCACGGGCGAGTTGCCCGGATGGCGGTTCTCGCGGTCGCCTGATTTGTCGCGAGCGTCTAAACTCGCGCCTCTCTCGATAAGGAGGAGCGCGATGTCGTCGTAGCCGCGAATTACTGCGATACTCAGCGCCGTTAACCCCGACTTCGTGCGAGCGTTCACTACCGCGCCGCGCGCCAACACGCGCTTCACCTGCTCGATATCGCCCGATTCCACAGCCTGAAGCAGCTGCTCGTTGCGCTCCAGTTGGGTTGCACGCAACTGCCGAAACCAAGGCGAAACCAGCACCAGCACCGTCAGCACAACTGGTGCAACAAACAGCGTCAGCACCAGCAGTTTAGAAGCCTTGCTACTACCGCCCTCCGCTCCCGCCTCACTCGTACAGCGCATGCTGCAACGCCTCAATAAAACGCTCGTTCTGCTCAGGCGTGCCCGTGTTGACGCGCAGAAAAGTCGGCATGTCGAACGCCTCGCCCGTACGCACCAAGATACCTTGCTGGAGCAATCGCTGCTGGATACGGGCGCACTCGCTGCCGACCTCGATGAGCAGAAAGTTCGCCTGAGAGGGCACATAACGCAGCCCCATCCGCTCGCACGCCGACTGGAGAACCGCCAGCCCTGTGCGATTGAACGCCCGCGTGCGCTCTATGTGTGCGCGATCCCAGATCGCTGCCGCGGCGGCGACCTGCGCCAGTGTGTTCACATTAAACGGCTCGCGCACCCGCTCAATCGGATCCAACAGCTCAGGACGCCCCATCGCATAGCCAATCCGCAACCCTGCCAGACCGTAGGCTTTGGAAAAAGTGCGAAACACAACCACATTCCAACCCGCCCGCACATAGTCCAATCCGTTCGGATAGTCAGGATGGTCGACATATTCAAAGTACGCTTCGTCCAAAATCACCAGCCCATGCTCAGGAACGCGCTCAAGGAACTGCTCCAGCTCGTCGCGATAGACAATCGTACCTGTGGGGTTGTTCGGATTGGCGATGTAGAGCAGCTTTGTCCGCTCCGTGATGGCGCCTGCCATCGCGCTCAAGTCGTGACGGAAGTCAGGCGTGAGCGGAATTCGCTTCAGAACCGCCCGATTTAGCCGAGCGGACGCCTCATAGCGTACAAACGAGGGGTGCGCCATAATCAGTTCATCGCCCGGCTCCAGGTAGGCAATCCCAAAGAGGTGGATCAGCTCATCAGAACCGTTGCCGAAGGCAAAGTGGTCGGGGGGTAAGTTGTAGAATTGGCTGAGCGCGTCGCGCAAAACCGTGCAGTTGCCGTCGGGATAGAGGTGGATCTTATGCAGGTTCTGCAAGATCGCTTCTTGAGCGCGCGGGGACGCCCCAAGAGGGTTCTCGTTCGCCGATAGTTTAACCAGCTCGCTTAGCCCCAGCTCCTGCATTAGCTGCTCTGGCGTTTTGCCAGGGCAGTAAGGTTGCATTTGATAGACATGGGCGCGTGCGCGGATTGGCATGCCCTGATTGTACCCGACAGGCGTTAATCCTTCTGGGTGAACGCTTCGATGCGTGCGCTGAATTCTTGGAGCAAGCGTTCCGCATCTTCGGGGGTGCGCGCTTCCACATGCAGGTGGATGATCGGCTCTGATGCGTCGGGAAGCACCAACGCCCACGAGTGGTCTGTGTAAACCTTCAACCCGTCCAGCGTTTCGATGCGCCCTCTGGCCTCTTGGCTCAGCAGGCGCATCACACGCCCCTTCAGTTCCCAAGGGCACGGAAGAGCGCGGTAGAGGGTGTAGAACGGAGGAATCTGGTCGTAGATTTCGGAGAGGTAGCAGCCGAGCCGCTGGGTGGCTTCCAGCAGGCGCACGGAAGCGAACATCGCATCAAAGCCAGGATGGAATTGTGGGAAGATGAAGCCGCCGTGAGTGTCCCCTGCGAAGCAGAGGGTGTCGGCGTGTTCGGCGGCGGCGTTCATCAGCGAGCGCACATCGGCGCGCGTGCGGATGACCTGCACCCCGTAAGGCGCGACAATCTCCTCGATGACCGACGGCGCGTTCACAGGCACGGCAATCTGTTTGCCCGGACAGGTTTCCGCCATCAGTCGCGCGAAGGTCGTGAGCAGTGCGCCACCGCCAATCACGCGCCCACGCTCATCCACCACAGTAAGCCGCTCACCTTCGTTCTCGAACATCACGCCACACTCCGCGCTAAGGCTCTGCACAACCTGCTTGAGTTTTTCGGTGAAAGCATCATGCTCTGCAGGGGTGCGGGGCGACCGACGCGGGTCGGGATAAGCGTTCAACGAGACCACATCATACCCCAATTGCCCCAGCATCGCAGGGAAAATCGCCGCGACGCGGCTGAACGCGAAGTCCGCCACCACCCGCAGCGGACGCGCAGGCTCAGTTAGCGGGGTTAGCCGTTGAAAATCCGCCTGATACTGCTCAATCGCACGCGAGGCAAAGTGGATTTCACCTACCTCGTCGGCGTCGCAACGGGCAAAATCCTCGCGGAAGAAAAGGTTCTCGATCTTGCGCTCGCCCGATTTCGGCAAATACACGCCGCGCCGATCGAAAAACTCGATCAATGTCATGCGCACATTGCTGGGCGCCACGCGCACGCACACGCCGCCCACTGCGCCCGACGCGCGAATGTAGTGGCGCGTGATGGGCAGCGGCATCGCCCGCAGGTCCGACACATCCACCCCCACCGACAGCACGCCCGACATGAACGCATGCTTGATCATGCGCGAAGCTTTGAAAGTATCGCGCGCCAGTACAATCGTCGAGCCGCGCGGCAGAGTCGAGGCGTACGCCGCGCCCAGCTTCGCCGCCAAGTCGGGCGTCATCTCGATGTTCGAAAGCCCCGCCACCCCCAAATCGCGAAACAGCGAGCCGCGCCACTTCGCACCCCAAATCAGGCTCATCGTCACGGTCGAACCGCCCTCAATATACTTGTCAGGCCAGAGCTTGACGCGCGTGCGAATGACACTGTCGCTCTCGACATGACAGCGGTCAGCAATCACTGCGTCTTCTTGAACCTGCACATTGTCTTTGATTGTGACCCCTGTGCCCACGATGGCGCCTTGAATCTGACTGCCTGCGCCGATGTAGACACTATCCCACACAATCGTACGCACCACCATCGCGTTCGGCTCCACGATACAGTTGTCGCCAAGCGTGGTATAGGGGCCAACGACTGCACCCTTTTTGATGCGACAGTTGCGTCCGATACAGACAGGCGGCACAATTTGCGCGTCGGGATCTATCGTCGCGCCCGCGCCTACCCAAACGCCCGGAATCTTCTCCTCTCCCGGAATATCGAGATGCACCTTGCGATTGAGCAAATCGATATGCGCCTCACGATACTGGGGCAACGAGCCGATATCGCTCCAGTATTCACTCATCACATAGCCGTACAACGGCTTGCCCTCGCGCAGCAGCAGGGGGAACAGGTCCTGGCTAAAGTCGTATGGCTTGCCAGGCTCCATGTAGTCGAAAATCTCTGGCTCTAAGATGTAAATCCCTGTGTTCACTGTGTCGGAGAACACTTCGCTCCAGGAGGGCTTCTCTAAGAAACGGGTAATCCGTCCGTCTTCGCGGGTGATTACCACGCCGAACTCTAAGGGATTGGGCACGCGTGCGAGTATCAGGGTGGCGGTGGCGTGATTGCGTTTATGGAACTCCAGCGCGGGCTTGAGATCGATGTCGGTCAGGGCGTCGCCGCTGATAATGAGAAAGGTTCCGTCGCGCAGATGCGCTTCTGCCTGTTTGACGCTGCCAGCCGTGCCCAACGGCGTGTCTTCCAGCGAGTAGTGGATTGCCATGCCCCAATCCGCGCCGTCGCCAAAATAGCCCTCAATGTGGTCGGCGAGGTAGTAGACCGTCGCGACGACCTCGCGGATCCCCTGCGCTTTGAGGAGAAGCAGGATATGTTCCATAATTGGACGGTTGGCAATGGGCGCCAGTGGCTTAGGACGGTTTGCCGTAATGGGGCGCAAGCGTGAGCCTTCCCCTCCTGCCATCACAACGGCTTTCATAGCGGATTCCTCCAGACGACACGCGATAGCAGTTCGGCTTGGATGAGGGGATTCCTGCGTAAAAAGATAACAGCCCCCTGCATTCGCAGGGGGCTGAAAGGATGGAGCGGGCAGAGCCTGCCCTGAAGCGCGTGTTAGAACTTGACGCTGAGCGTGGTGGCAGCCACCGCGCCGCTGTTCTTCCTGCCTGCGGCTGGACCGCCGCTGAAGAGAGCGGGTACCGCAGCGCTCTTGCCGTCGGTATCGAGAATCTGGTACAGCACATTCAGCGCCGCGTTCTCGCCGAGGTTGTAGCCGACGCCCAGCGTGAAGTAGTTCCACACGGGCTTCGCGCCTCTAAACGCGCCGAGCTTCCAGTAGACGCCCTCGTAGTTGAGCGAGACATTCCAGCGGTCGGACAGGCGATAATCCACGCCCGCGAGCAGCTGGATGACTTCCTCATTGCCTGTGTAGCCGCCTGCCACGCGCCCTGTACCCTCCAGGAACGCGCCCTGCAGGTTGACCTTCAGGTCTTGCGAGGCGTTGTAGTTCACGCCTGCATAGAAGCCACGCAGGTCGGACGGGTTATACAGGTAGCCCACGCGACC
>CALAMM010000104.1 GCA_937925775.1 uncultured Fimbriimonadales bacterium | reverse complement strand
CTCTACTGGCGCGTGGGAGCGCGGAACCTGAGCGACAACCCAGGGCCGATCCCTGACCCCTACAGCAAGCTGCGCTATGTGTGGAGCCGACCGTTCGAGTTCACCACGCAGGAGCTGCCGCCCAGCCCGTAAGGGTTCACTCGGGGCGCAGAGGAAACCTGCGCCCCTGTTCATGCGTCTTTATCAACAGGCAATTATCGGGAGGAGATACCGATGAAATGGATGTGGCGATGGCTGACTGGAATAGTTGTGATGATCCACTGCGCGGGCGCGCAAACGCTCACGCCCAGCAATGTGGTGCCTGGCGAAATCGTGATGTGCCTCAAGCCCGGGCGCACCATTGATACCGCGCGCGCCATTGCAAACAGTGTCAACGCCGATGTGCGCCCTATTGCTGTGCAGGATACCTATGTCCTGCGATTGCGCGACCAACAGGGTGTTGCGCCCCAAGTGCTACTGCAAAAAGTGCTGGACACTGTTAAAAATCTCGCGCAACACCCCGATGTCAAGTATGTCGACCCAAATTACCTCAAACAGTGCGACGATACGCCGAACGATCCCCTATTCCGAGAGCAGTGGGCGCTGATGATGATGCGCCTCCCTGCCGCCTGGGACCTCCAGAAAGGGGATAAGACGATTCGGATTGCCTTCATCGACGACAACTACCAGCGCTCGCACCCCGATTTGCGGAATCTGTTCCACTCCCTCTCGCGCAACTTCGTTGCAGACCCTCCCGACGAAAATATCGACCCCGAAGTCTCAGGGTTCTCTCACGGTACTTCAACAGTAGGTGTGGCGGCAGCGATTACAAACAACGGTATTGGAATCGCAGGGCTTTTGTGGTTCGAAGAAATCGCTGATAACGATCAGGAACGCCCCATCGTGGCGTTGAAAGTCGCTGCAGATACTTCAGGGGGTTTACCCTATGATAATATTTTGGAAGCCTATCAGTATGTCCTCGACAACGCAGCGCGGATTCATGTTCTGAATATGAGCTATGGTAGCTTCGAGTTTCTGCCTCAGGAAAACGACCTACTGCAGAACATCTATCGCCGCGGGGTTGTGCCTGTTGCGTCTGCGGGGAACCAGAACACCGCAACGCCGCGCTACCCCTCGAGCTATGACAATGTAGTGCGGGTTGCCGCGGTGGGACCTACGGGCACCCGAGCCGCCTACTCTAACTACACGAATATCGACCTTGCCGCCCCAGGAGGCGATCAGTCCAGCAGCCCGTTCGATGGCGTTATTACCACGGCTACAACCACGCGCCAATACGAGTATGTTCAGGGCACTTCGTATGCCGCTCCCTATGTCTCGGCTGCGGTGGCGCTCCTCTTGTCCGCTGGAGTCCGACGCCATGACGCCAGCAGCATAGAACCAGAGGTGATTACTATTCTGAAAGAAACGGCTGACCCAAGAAATCGCGCGGTGCCTGACCCCGAGCTTGGCTACGGGATTATCAATCTGGAGCAGGCGCTACGCGGGGTGGGCGGCGTCGCAATTGCGTTCCTTGAGCCTGCATCTAGTGCTACTTTTGACACGCGACAGGTGCGAGTGAATATCGTCGTGCGCCGCGTGCTGAACAACGATCCAGCGAACATTTTGAGTGTGCGCCTGAACGACGATCCGCTGCCGCGCAGTCTCTGGGAGCCAACTGCCGTAGTGGATGAGCGACGAAAAACCATCACCCTCGACTTCGTGGTGGCTCTCCCAGGCGAGGGACGCCACATCATCACAGTGGAAGCAATTGGGCAAGACGGTCTCACTGGGAGCAACTCCACGCGCGTTATTGTGAAAGCCCACGCCCAGAACGCAGGGCTGGCGATGTTCTCCACGCCCTATGACATCGCGCAAACCCCAGAAGAGGTGTTCGGCAGCGATGTGATTCTGGCACGCTACCTGCCTAACGAGGGAACCTACGCGCGTTATTCGGCGGTGTCGCGCGACCCGCGCGCCAGTTTCAACCCGCCAGACTTGGCAGTGCGTCCCGACGGCACGAACACCCCGACGCCACCACGCGGCGTGGGCTACTTCCTGCGCACCACCTCGCCCGCGTTCCTTCTGGGCAATCAGCAGGTGGATACCAATACCGCCTACCTCATCCCCCTGCAGGAAGGCTGGAACATGATTGGTAATCCGTTCCCGTTCAATGTGCCGTGGGCAGCATGCGAGGTGGAAATCGTCGGTGTCGGCGGGCAGACCCAACGCATCAGTCTCCAGGAAGCCGCAGAGCGCGACTACATTCGGCTGCAGATTTATCGCTATGTCCCGCTCACAGGCGAATACACCTGGCGCACCGCCCCGCTGGGCGAGCTGATCGCCTGGCAGGCACACTGGGTCAAAGCGTTGAAGCCCTGCACGCTCGTGGTGCCCCCTGTCGGCGCGCTGCGTAGCCACTCAGAGCAAACACCCCGCGTCACGCCTGAGCAGTCCGATGGGTGGCTCATCCGACTCATCGCCCGCAGCGGCGACCGCGAGGACAGCAACACGCTCATTGGCGCCGCTTCCAACGCCAGCGACGACATCGGGCGCGAGGATGTCGAGAAGCCACCCGTGTTCAAGTCCTATGTCTCCGTGAAGATTCTCGACCAACGCACGCGCAGCGCCCTTGCTCAAGATCTGCGGCGCAACGCCAAACGCGCTCAGCGTTGGGAAATCGAGGTCTCCACCGACCAGCCCGAATCGGAGGTGACCCTGCAGTGGACGCAGGAGCTTCCCGTGCCAAAAGGCACACGACTGACCCTCATCGATCAGGCAACGGGACAGCGCGTCTCGATGCTCCAGCAAAGCTCCTATCGGTTCCGCACGGATGAGAACAGCCGACGCCGCTTCGTCATCGAGGCGCAACCCGTGCGCACAAGCCGCCTGCAAATCACGAACATCGCCGTAACGCAAACACGCGGCAATCAATACACCGTTCAATACGCACTCAACGGCGAAGCATCGGTGCAAGTGCTCATCCAAGACGCAGCAGGGAAGACCATCGCGCGTCTCCAGAGCGGAACGCGCTCGGCAGGTGTGAACACGGCTACCTGGAACGGACGCAACGAGGGCGGCGTGGCTGTGCCCCCTGGCACTTACCAACTTCAAATCCTCGCAACAAACGATGAGGGCGAGGTCGCGCGA
>CALAMM010000103.1 GCA_937925775.1 uncultured Fimbriimonadales bacterium | reverse complement strand
CTCGCGTGAGACTGGCGGCACAGGGCTGGGATTGGCGATTGTTAAGCACATCGTGGAGGCGCACGGCGGCTCGGTGGCGGTGGAAAGCGAGTATCGCGTGGGCAGCGTGTTCCGAGTGCGATTGCCGCTGTACGAGACCTCCGAGAACGCCCAAGCCCCGTAATCGATACAGACCCAGCAGGAGACGACGCCGCGCTGTCGAACCCTGTCGGCAAGCGATGGTGGAACTCAAACAGGTCAGCGTGGTGTACGGCGAGCAGCACGCGCTGCGCCGAGTGAGCCTAAGCGTGGAGCAGGGCGAGTTCGTGTTCTTAGTGGGCGCGACGGGCGCAGGCAAGTCGACCCTGTTTAAACTGCTCTACGGCGAGCTTCGCCCGACCGAGGGCGAGGTCTGGGTGCTGGGGCAGCCCGTGCATCAGATTAAGCCGCACGCGCTCCCTTTCTTGCGGCGGCGAATGGGCATCGTGCCCCAAGACTACCCGCTGCTGCCACGCAAAACGGTGTGGGAGAATGTCGCCTACGGGCTACGCGCCATCGGCTATAACGAGCGTGCGGTGCGCCAGCGCGTGGCGCAGGTGCTGGCACTCGTCGGACTGAACGAGCAAGCGCGGCAGATGCCCAACCAACTCTCTGGAGGCGAGGCTCAACGCGCCGCCATCGCCCGCGCAATCGCAAACAACCCGCCCCTGCTCATCGCCGACGAGCCAACCGCCAACCTCGACCCCGACACCTCATGGGAAATCATCGAGCTGCTGATGCGAATCAACCTGCGCGGCGCGACGGTAATCGTCTCCACGCACAACCGCGCGATTGTCGACCGCGCCTGCCAGCGCGTGGTGGCGATGGATCGCGGGCAAATCCTCAGCGATGTGCCCCGCGGCGGCTACCCCACCGAGTTAGACCGCTTGCACGCAACGGTGATGCGATGATCGACCGACTGCGCTTCGTGCTTCAGGAAACCTGGGAGAGCCTGACGCGCAACGCAACGATGCAGGCAGCCGCCATAAGCACCGCCTGCATCGCGCTCATCCTGCTGGGCAGCGCTGGCATGGCACTATACAAACTGGACGCCACAGCCCAGTCGCTGCCGAGCCAGTTCGAAGCCAATGTGTTCCTGAAAACGAGCGCAACGCGCGAGCAGGCCATCGAACTGCAAAAGCAGATCCAGGCAATGCCCGAAGTCGAGCAGGTCGTGCTGACCCCACGCGAGGTGGCTTGGGAACGGGAAAAGCAGAAACTCGCGGCGGATGTGAACCTTGCAGACCTGCCGAACCCCCTGCCCGATAAACTCACCGTGCGCGTGCGCGACCCTGCGCTGCTGCCCGCCGTGGCAGAGCGCATCGCCCAGTCGCCCCTCGTGGACGAGGTCATCGATAGCCGCGAGGAGCTGAAAACCGTGCTGGAGCTATCGAGGCTGGTGCGCTGGGTCGGGCTGGGGGCAGGAGGACTCCTGTTGCTGGCGGCGCTAATCCTGATGTATAACACGGTGCGTCTGACAATCTTCTCACGCCAGCGCGAGGTGCGCGTGATGGCGCTCCTTGGGGCGACTTTGCGCTCCATACGGTTGCCGTTCGTGCTGGAGGGGATCACTCAAGGGATAGTCGGCGGCGTGCTGGCAGCGATTTTGGTACTCACCGCCGCCGCGCTCCTCTCCGATTACCTTGTGCGCCAGTGGCCGTTTCTCAAAGACATGCCGCCGGGGCTGCCACCAACGGTCGTTGCAATCGGGTTGCCCGCACTGGGCGCACTGATGGGCGGGCTGTGCGCTTGGTGGGCGACGCACCGCTATGTGCGGATTTGAGGGACGACCGTGCGCCGAACGCGAGCGTGGTTCACTGGACTGGCTCTGCTTGTTGCGCTCGGTGCGAGCGTGCTGCTCAGCCTGATGATCGGCGCGGTCCCCCTGCCCATCGCGGAGGTATGGCACGCGCTGGGGGGCGGAGGGGAGGAGACGACGCGCGTCATCCTCTGGGAACTGCGTCTGCCGCGCGTGCTGATGGCCATCGTCGTTGGGGGCACTCTGGGCTGCGTGGGCTGCGCTTTTCAAGGGATCCTGCGCAATCCGCTTGCAGACCCGTACCTGGTGGGCGTCTCGTCGGGCGCTGCGGTCGGAGCCGCCCTCGGCGCCCTGCTCGGCTGGCACCAGCGCGGACACGGCTGGGCCATCTCGCTACTGGCGTTCCTGAGCGGACTGCTCACGCTCGGTCTCGCCCTCGCCCTCAGCCGACAAAACGGGCAACTGCGTATCCCCAACTTCCTGCTGGTCGGCGTCTCGCTCAGCGCAAGCTTGTGGGGCGTCATCACCCTGCTGCTGGTGTTGGCAGGCGAAGACCTCTCGCGAGTGCTCTATTGGCTGCTGGGAGGCTTGCTGAACGCCGATTGGCAACGCTTGGAGTGGGCGAGCGTGCCCGCCCTGCTGGGCTGTCTCATCCTCTTCGGACAGGCGCGCGCGCTGAACCTTTACACCGCAGGTGAAGAGACGGCGGCGCACTTGGGCGTCCCGCTGGAACGGTTCAAGTGGGTCGTGTTCGTCAGCGGCGCGTTCGCAACCGCAGCGACCGTCGCCGTCGCTGGCATTATCGGCTTCGTGGGCTGGATGACCCCCCACCTCCTGCGCCGCGTGGCAGGCGGCGACCACCGAACGCTGATGCCACTCTCCGCGCTGGGCAGCGCCCTACTGCTCCTGTGGGCGGACAACCTCGCGCGTACCCTCACGCGCCCCGTGGAACTGCCCGTCGGCGTCATCACCGCCCTAATCGGCGCACCCCTCTTCGTGGGAATCATGCGCCGTGAAACCCACGCCAAATAGCTGACCCAACCGTGCCCCCACGCCACCCGCCGCCACACTGCAGGCACGGAGGCTTCGCGCACATCGCAAAACCAGCACCCCCTCTCCCCAATCGCGGGAGCGGGCAGTAAACGCCAAAACACGCGCTAACCCCCCTCGCCCACGCTGGGGGAGGCGAAATCCCCTCCGACGCACCGTGGGAGAGAAGCGCGGGCTGCGAACCCCCTCCTTCAAGCTTCCCCGCGGCGTAAGGGGAACCTCAAGGAGATGGTTCAACAAACGCGCCAATACCGCGTGTCGACTCAAAAGATGTTCCTATATCCGCTTCGTGAGGTGAGGTTTTGCGCGTGCGCACCGCAACGGCAACTTCCTCTGGGAGAGGTAGGAGGTTGAGGGGGATTTTTTTTTCGAGCGGCTTCTTTGCAAGTCGTCTACAAACTGTGCTGGCGAGGCGGGGCAGGACTGGGACGAGGCAGTTTCAATCCCTCACAGGTAGGCTACAAACAAGTCGGTCTGATTGATTAGTTTCCCAGTCAATAACTCGTGTTTCAATCCCTCACAGGTAGGCTACAAACTGGTGTTCCACGTGGGGGTGCCTCGCCTGATCGTGTTTCAATCCCTCACAGGTAGGCTACAAACTAGAGGGCG
>CALAMM010000102.1 GCA_937925775.1 uncultured Fimbriimonadales bacterium | reverse complement strand
AAAACGGGTGCGACGACATTCCTGTCGTCGCGGGTCTTCTTGGCGGGAACGCTTTGCGACGCCAAGAAAGGCGTCGCACCTGCAGCGCGTGGCTTAGACAGTCTTGTCCAAGCAGTTCTCGTCGGCAGGACGCCGACGCTACGCAGGGGTGGTTCGTCGGCGAGGACGCCGACGCTACGAGTTTGGGTTTCGTCGGCGAGGACGCCGACGCTACGCAATGTGGCTTGGACATTCTTGTCCAAGCAGTTCTCATCGGCAAGGAGGCTTCGCGACGCCAAAACGGGTGCGACGACATTCCTGTCGTCGCGGGTCTTCTTGGCGGGAACGCTTTGCGACGCCAAGAAAGGCGTCGCACCTGCAGCGCGTGGCTTAGACAGTCTTGCCCAAGCAGTTCTCGTCGGCGGGGACGCCAACGCTACGCAGGTGTGGTTCGTCGGCGAGGACGCCAAACGCTACGATTGGGCGTGGCGCGTAGCGTCAGCGTCTCGCTGACGAAAAAACGCCGACGCTACGACGCAAAGAATGGCGTCTTGCCCTCGTTCTCAGTCTTCTCCCCTGCTGTAGAAGAGGGCTGAAATGTAAACAAACACACCTCCGTCCCGCCGCGTGCAAGAGCGGGGCTGGAAGCGATTCAAGAAATTGAGGGGGCGCGGGTATACTTTGCAGTGCTATGCGCACAGGGCAGCGGTCAACAGTGCGAGTCGCACTTATGGTGGCGGGGGTGCTGCTCCTGCTTTACTTAGGGAATATCGGCGTGGGCTACTTTCAGGCGAGCCGCATGCCGTTGCGCCCTCTTGCTCCCTCGCAGTTCACGGTGTTCGGCTTTCCTGCCCGCGAGATGGAAGAGCGGCGCTGGAAAATCCTCATCACCCACGAAGTGCCCAAAGTCGTGGAGCAGCTCCGCGAGGTTGGCTTCGAGCGTCCCGAGCTGGGTGCGGAAGACCAGCAGAACTTTAAGCGCGTGCCGATGGACGAGGTGATGCGCACCCTGCCAGTGGTGTTGACCGAGCAGCATATCGAGAAGGTTTGGGTTGAAGAGCGCGCGGCGGAGACGCTGCGGGCGCAGGGCAAGTTCTATGTGGTGCATCTGCGTCTGACGAGCGAGGGGCGTGCCCGCCTGTGGCGCTACGCTCGTGAGCAGGTCGCTCGGTTGCGGGCGCTCGGTGAGAAGCCCCGCGACGAACGCCTGCTGCTAACAGTCGGCGAGCAGCCTTGGGCGTCGCCGATTATCAGCTCCGAAGTCGCCAGCAGCTGGTGGCTGATGAGCCGATTCTCGATGCTCCAAAGCTCCGATGTGCAGATTTTCCCCATCTACGATGAGGAGATTGCCCATATTATCGCGCAGGGCTTCGAAGAGGCGAAACAGAAAGCCCTCGCGAAGGCATCCGGGGGCGCACGATGACAATCCGTCTCGGTCATAGCCCAGACGCCGACGACGCCTTCATGTTCTGGGCGCTGGCGGAAGGCTTGGTGGATACCCCCCTGCAGTTTGAGCATGTGCTGCGCGACATCCAAACGCTCAACCAGTGGGCGCGGGAGGGGAAACTGGAGTTCACGGCGATGTCGGTGCATAACTTGGCGTATGTCGCCGACCGCTACCGGGTGCTGAATCAAGGGGGGAGCTTTGGCGACGGCTACGGACCGATGCTCGTCGCCCGCGAGCCAATCCCACTTGAGCAGTTGCACGACTACCCAATAGCTGTGCCCGGCTACTTGACAAGTGCCTACTTGGCGCTGCGTCTATTCCTGCCCGACGCGCAGACCGTTGAGATGCCCTTCGATGCGATTATGCCTGCCGTGCAGCGCGGCGAAGTCGAGGTGGGGCTGCTGATTCACGAGGGGCAGCTCACCCATCGGCAGGCGGGATTACACCTGCTGCTTGACTTGGGCGCGTGGTGGGCTGAGCAGACGGGCGGATTGCCCTTGCCCCTGGGCGTTAACGCCGTGCGTGCCGATCTGCCTCGGGCTATTCAACTCGAAATCGCGCGCGCCTTCCGCGAAAGCATTCGGCTGGGGCTGGAGCATCGCGAGCAAGCTATGCAGTATGCCTTGCAGTTCGGGCGCGGAATCGATTACGAAACCGCCGACCGCTTCGTGAGCATGTATGTGAATGAGTTAACGCTGGACATGGGCACGCGCGGCAAACGGGCGATCACGGAGTTCCTATCGCGCGGCGCCGCAGCAGGCATCACGCCCAAAGTAAGTGTGCAGTTCGTGGACGACGAAACCTAATCGGAGATGGCGATGAGCTGCAGAGGGTATAATTCGGGTCGCATGCGGTATAATAGAAGTCATCGGGGCAGATTGCCTTCGCGTGCGCGGTTAGCTCAGTGGGAGAGCACTTCCTTGACGTGGAAGGGGTCGGAGGTTCGAATCCTCCACCGCGCACCATTCATTTTCGGGGCGTAGCGCAGTATGGTTAGCGCGCCTGCTTTGGGTGCAGGAGGTCCCCGGTTCGAGTCCGGGCGCCCCGACCATTACTTGCGGGCGCGCTGCTTTGCGTCCACAATCACCCCATCGAAGATCGCCACATTCGATTTCACTTTACAATCGCGTCCGACGACACAGCGCACGAGCATCGTGTCGCGCATCACCACCGCGCCGTCCCATAGAATACTCTCCTGCACGACGGCTCCCTCCTCGACGACACAGCCCTCGCCGATAACGCTGTTTTCCAGAACTCGCGCGCCCGATTCGATTCGCGCTCCTGTGCCGATCACCACGGGATAGCCGATTTCCGCATCGTCGGCAATCTGCACATCCGCGCCAATCCAGACAAACTTGCGCTGTTCGGGGTAGGGCATCTGGAGCTGCACGCGCCCTGCCAGCGCGTCCCAGTGCGCCTGCTGATAGGTCTTCAGGTTCCCCACATCCTTCCAGTAGCTGGAGGTCAGGAAGCCGTATAGGGGGAGCTTGCGCTCGATGAGCAACGGAAGCAGGTTCTTGCCGAACCCGTAAGGCGCACCGCGCGGGATGAGCTCCAGCGCGTCCGGCTCCAGCACATAAATCCCGATATTCGCGGCGTTGGAGAAAATCATCTCGCCCTTGGGCTTTTCCAAGAATCGGGTGATGCGCCCCCGCTCGTTCAGCAGCGCAATCCCGTACTCCGACGGGTCCTCCACCAGCGAAAGCGCAATCGTGCAGAGCGATTTTTTCTCCTTATGGAACTTAATCAGGCGCGTTAGGTCCAAATCGGTCAGGTCGTCGCCGCCGATGACGACGAAGGTGTCATCGAAGAACTCCTCGCAGCGTTTCACGCTCCCCGCGTCGCCCCAGAGCTGTTCCTCTTCGGAGTAGAAGATCCGCACGCCCCAGCGCGAGCCATCCCCGAAGTACGCTTTAATCTGGTCGCCCAGATAGTGCAGGTTGACCATGATTTCGGTGAAGCCGTGCTGCTTGAGGAGGTTCACGAGGTGTTCCATCACGGGGCGGTTCACGATAGGAACCATCGGTTTGGGCAGGGCGCGGGTGAGGGGGTCTAAGCGCGAGCCGACCCCCGCCGCGAGAATCATAGCCTTCATACTGCCATGACCTCCGTCTGGGTGAATGCCAGCACGCTTTCTGCCACGAGCGCAATCTGATCCTCGGTCAGTTCCGAGTGGACAGGCAGGGAGAGCACTTCCTGTGCCGCGCGTTCCGCATGGGGGAAATCGCCCTCCTGATAGCCCAAGAACCGATAGGCAGGCTGGAGGTGGAGCGGCAGTGGGTAGTAGACCGCGCTCTCCACGCCACACTGACGCAGGTGCTCGCGCAGCGCATCTCGTTGGGGCGTGCGCACCGTGAACTGGTGATACACATGGTAGTTGTAGGGTCGAACAGTCGGTAGTTCGAGGGGCGCGTCGGCAAGCAGGGTGCGATAGAGCGCGGCGTGATAGCGGCGCCGTTCGGTCCACTCGTGCAGGCGGCGCAACTTCACCCGTAGGATTACCGCTTGCAGCTCGTCCAGTCGCGCGGTGTAGCCGATGTCTTCGTAGTAGTAGCCGCCGTTCATGCCGTGGACGCGGAGGCTGCGCACTTTGTAGGCGATTCGCTCATCGTTGGTGAGTACCATGCCGGCATCGCCTGCTGCGCCGATATTCTTGGTGGGGAAGAAGCTCAGCGTCGCGGCGTGAGCGAACGCGCCGATCGGCTCCTCGTAGTGGCGTGCGCCGATCGCCTGCGCCGCGTCCTCAATCAGCCACAGCCCGTAGCGGTCGGCAATCGCGCGGAGCGCACGCATCTCCGCAGACTGCCCGTACAGGCTCACTGGCAGAATCGCCCGCGTGCGCGGGGTAATCGCCGACTCCACCAAGTTGGGGTCTATGTTGTAGGTCTCGGGGTCAATATCCACAAACACGGGCTTCGCGCCAAGCTGCACAATCACTTCGGTGGTGGAAACGAAAGTGAAGGGCGTGGTAATCACTTCGTCGCCTGGCTGCACCCCCACCGCGCGTAGTGCCAGTTTCAGGGCATCCGTGCCCGAACTCACGCCAATCGCGAAGCGGGCGTTGCACACCTGCGCGACTTCCTGCTCCAACGCATGCACATGCTCACCCAGCACATAACGCCCACTCGCCAGCGTCTCCAGCAACACGGGCTCGAGTTCATCCCGAATCCGCCGGTACTGGCTGCCCAAATCCGCCATCCTGACTTGCAAATCGAATCGTCCTCCTTGGTCCAAACTGCGGTTTAGTATACCCACCTCACGGGAACAATTTCCACTACTTCGCGTGTCTGGTGGGGGGAGCCTGCGAACGCCGCGAAGTGGTGTTTGTGTGTGGTGCAGGCGTTGCGGGCGAGCGCAGGAGCGCCACCTCGTCGGGGGTCAGCATGCGCCACTTGCCCGGCGGTAGGTCGCGCGGTAAGCGGAGTGCGCCTATCGCCACGCGCACCAGCCGTCGCACGGGATGCCCTACTGCCTCACACATGCGTCGGATCTGGCGTTTACGCCCCTCGCGCAGCACAATCTCCAGCAGGCTTTGTTCCTTGCCTGCCCGCAGTAGCCTCACCTCCGCAGGCGCGGTGATGCCGTCTTCCAGCATGACACCTTCGCGCAGCTGCTTCAACGCGCGCTCTGACGGCACGCCGCGCACCCACACGCGGTAAGTCTTGGGCAACTTGTAGCGGGGATGCATCAGGCGATGGGCGAACTCACCGTCGTTCGTGAACAACAGTAGTCCCTCCGAGTCGGTATCGAGCCTGCCCACAGGAAACACGCTCGCTGGCGCATCGCGGAGCAGCTCCATCACGGTGTGGGGCGCATGGGGGTCTTTGCGAGTGGTCGTGTAGCCACGCGGCTTGTGAAGCATCAGATACACTCGCTGGGAGGGGGGATGCACTCGCTTGCCGTCCACCGTGATCTGGTCTTGCTCAGGATTAATTTTCATTCCCAGCGTGGCGGGAACGCCGTTCACCTGCACGCGCCCCTGACGGATAAGTTGTTCGCACGCGCGTCGGGAACCGTACCCGCAAAACGCAAGCCATTTCTGCAGGCGTTGGGGCATCATAACAACATGGCTCCTGGGGCAGGACTCGAACCTGCAACCTGGTGGTTAACAGCCACCCGCTCTGCCCATTGAGCTACCCAGGAGCGTCGGCATTAATAATATACCACATCTCCCCTACAGGTTGTCAAGGGGAGGGTGAGGGTGTTCGAAAATTCGCCTGTTGTATGGGGAACCCCCTCCTGCAGGTTCCCCCTTTTCAAGGGGGAACCGATTTTTCTCGATGGTTCCCCCTGCTTGCAGGGGGAACCTAAAGGAGGGGGTACCTGCACCTACACAGGGATATGCGCCCTCTCATAGGGGCAGACACGCAGGTCTGCCCCTACTTGGTTATTGGCGTAGGGGCGCACCTGCGTGGGCACCCTGCGTTTTATAGGGGGCGCGTTCTGCCCAAACGATTTTTCGAACACCCTCAGGGGAGGGTGTGTCGGATGGGGTGTGGCAGGGGGTGCGTGCGTCGTCGCGGTTGCGGGCGCATGTGCGTGCGGATGGGTATTCTGAGGTGTTGCGGGGTCGTTATCGGATAGAGCAGGTGTTTGGGAGCGTGAAGGGTGCGTATGGGAGTGATGTAGGTTCGCGTTCGTGGCGTGGTGCGCGGGTTTGGGTGTGGGGAATGTTGGTGTTGTGGAACTTGGTGGGGCTGGTGCAGGTGGGTGGCGACGAGGTCTTTGTTTGTCTTTTTGTGTGGCTCCCCCGATTTTTCGAACAGCCTCAGTTGCCGTTGCCGTAATCGCGTTCTATCTTGGTCAACCGTCCCTCCTCGTCATAACGAGAAAACTTGACCCCTAATCAATCCTGAAGAGTATAGATATCTACCAGC
>CALAMM010000101.1 GCA_937925775.1 uncultured Fimbriimonadales bacterium | reverse complement strand
GCTGAGGCGTCTGCCCGCACGCTCATGCTGCTCCAAAATCTGCTCGATGAGCATCGCGGTGCGGTAGGATGCGTCGAAGAAAATCTCCAGCGGTACCATCTTCCCGCTGGGGAGCTGGAGCCACTTGTTGCGCACAGCGCGCCCCACCGTGGAGCGGTGTAGCCCCGCTGCTTGCGCTACCTCCACGCGCGTCATCGGCTGCAGAAATCGCGCATCGCTGGTCATGAGGAAACCGTACTGCCGATAGACAATCACACGGGCAATCCGCTTGAGCGTCTGATACCGTTGGTGGAGCGCTTGCAAAAAGATTCGAGCGCGTTCGTAGTAGTGCTGAA
The DNA here is from genome assembly GCA_937925775.1 of uncultured Fimbriimonadales bacterium. Classification (GTDB taxonomy): domain Bacteria; phylum Armatimonadota; class Fimbriimonadia; order Fimbriimonadales; family GBS-DC; genus GBS-DC. Next base: position 18,685 of record CALAMM010000101.1, on the reverse strand, counting down.
TATGCTCGCGTTCGTCGCTGCTGCAGCGCAGGCTCCCCTGACGAAGGCGCTCCTCCTGCTCTGAGTAGGCGGGACTGAGGCGAAGCGAGTCGGGGGATACCCCGCGAATCTCGATCTGCAAACTGTTTTGGGAGACGCGCACGATAATATCTGGCTCCTGCGCTGGATTCTGCTCGTGCAGTGGCTCGTTTGTCTCGAACTCGCCTGCAGGGTTGGGTGTCAGCTCGTTGCGGATGAAGCGTTTGACTTGCGCCAGGTCGTCGGGGCTTAGGCGCAGGCGCCGCTGCAACTTTTCCCAGCGCCCGCTCACGAATTCGTCCCATCCGTTCTGTAGCACAGCGCGTGTCCAGTCCAGAATCTCGGGCGCGTAGTGGTCTGGGGCTTTTGCAAGTGCCTCGAGCTGGAGCAGCAGGCTCTCTTGCAAGGTGCGTGCGCCCACGCCGGGCGGGTCGCATCGCTGGAGCAACTTGATGACCTCCTCCACCGTTTCGGGCGCCACATTGAAGTAGAGCGCGACATCTTCCGCCTCGACCCGCAAAAACCCTTTCTCGTCGAGCGATTCTACCAAATGCTCCGCGAGGTGCCAGAGTTCCGGCGCAACCATCAGGCGCAGCTGGGCGCGCACATGCTCCTTGAGCTCCATCGGGGGAATTGCCAGACGCGCTTCGAGCCAGTCATCGGAGTCGCCGTCGTCGTTCAGGGTGGACGAGTCGGTCTCAAGCGAGATGATTGTAGGCGAGGGCGTGATGATGCGCACGCGCTCTTCGTCGAGGGCTTCCAGCGCGGGGTTCTCTTCCAGCTCCTGCTCAATGAGCTTCTGGAGCTCCTCGCTGTTGAGGGTCAACATGCGCGCCAACATCTTCAGCCCCAAGCTGGCTTGGGGCGCCGCCTTGACCTCTACGCGCGTCTGCGTCTGTACTCGATTCATCATGGCTCTGACCTTTTTACAGACTCTTTAGTTCCCGCGCCATGTTGTTTTTCCTGCTATGCGGCGCGGAGGAGCATCCGATAGTCCCACACTTGCACACGATTGCGCCCGTTCTTCTTCGCCTGATACAGCGCTTGGTCGGCGGCTTCGATGAGTTCTTGGCGCGTCTCCATATCGGGGTGCAGGCTGGCAACGCCGAAGCTGCCTGTGACGGGACGCAGACTCCACGGCGCGGATTCGATTGCGCGACGCAGGCGTTCCGCGACCATCGCTGCGCTCTCCGCGTCGGCGCGAGGCAGCACAATCACGAACTCCTCCCCGCCATAACGCGCCACGAAATCGCCCTCGCGCACATGCTCTTTGAGGATGTGCGCCACAGTCCGCAGGACCTCGTCGCCCGCCTGATGCCCGAAAGTGTCGTTATACTGCTTGAAATGGTCCACATCCATCAAAATCACCGACAACGGCACACGATCGCGCATCGCTTCTTGGAACCGCTCCTCGAGGTAGTCTTGGAACGCGCGGTGGTTGTGCAGCCCAGTTAGCCCGTCCGTCACAGCCAAGCTCTGGAGCTTCTGGTTCAACGCCTTGAGCTGATTCTCGTATTCCACGCGATAGGTCACATCGACCACCGATACAATCGCTCCAACCGGCTCGCGTAGCGCGTTCCGAATGGGAAACGCGCTGCGGATCACATAGTGCAAATTGCCCTCGCGATCGTAATCCTCCGTCTCGATCCCTGTGATCGTAGAGCCTCGAATGACCCGCTGAAGCATCTCGTGAAGCTTCGATGCGGACGCGCCACGAAACACCTTCTCGTAAACGGATTGGAACAGCACTTCTTCCTTGGTGTACCCGTAGAGCTGCTCTGCGGCGAGATTCCACTCGTGGATTTTGCCTTCCAAGTCCACCGTGAAGCAGGCAACAGGCACATGCTCGAACAGTTCGGTGAACCTGCGGTTCGCGTGTTCGAGGAGGCGTTGGGTCATCAGCAGGCTTTCGTTTTGGCTTTGTAGCTCCTCGTTGAGGTCTTGGAGTTGCTGCTTTTGTTGCTGGAGGGTCATTTCTGCCTTTAGGATTCGCTCTGCCACACGCAGGTTCGCCTGCAGTTCGGCGGTGTCGAGGGGTTTGCTTAGGAAGGCGTCTGCACCGGCGTCCAGCGCCTGCAGTTTGTCTTCTTTCTGCCCGCGTGCGGTGAGCATCATCAGATAGGTATACTGTTCGCCGCCGTGTTGACGGATGGCGCGACACAGTTCGATACCGTTCATATGGGGCATTTCCCAGTCCGTAATCACGATGGGCGTGGGATTGGCTTGGTACGCCTGCCATGCTGCGGCGCCGTCAGCCGCGGCGACCACCTCGTACCCCAGCTGCGTTAGGTTGCGTTCCAACACCTTCAGCGCGACCGCGCTATCCTCCGCTATCAGCACTCGCATCGCTTCACCTGCCTGTTGCGCTGAAGTTATTCCACACGAACGCCTAAAATTGCATCGTCGGCTCCGCTATCAGGTATGCTTAGGGGGTCAGAGGCGATGACGATGCGCCATTCGGTTTGGGGTTTTCTGGGGCTTTTAGCTGCACTTGCACTGGCAGGTTGTCAGCGTGCGTCGTACACGGAAGAGGATGTGCAGAAGGCGATAGCCGAGCGTCAAGACCAGTTTCAGGCGGAGATTGAGCGTGGGGTGCGCGCCGCGCCGCCTATAGAGGTGGAGCAGCCTCCGGCGACGGGTGCGCCTTCGTCGGGAGGTGGGAGCGCACCCAGTCCAGGGAGCGTGGAGCTGCCCCCACCCACTCGCTATGACGCGCCTCCTCCCACAGGCAACGACACGCCCGTGCAGTCCCCGCCCGCTGTAGGTGATGTGAAGCTGGATCCGCAAACGGGGCAGTATGGTATTCACCCCCCTGGCGCGCCAGAAACCTACACGATCCCGCTCGACCGACCGCAGGGGCAGTAGCAGACAGGCACGCTTGGAGCGCGGCACGCGCATAACAGCGTCGTACCTGCGAGCGTGATTGGGGCGGTCTTGTCCCAGCCCTGTTCGTCGGCGCGGACACCGACGCGACGCTCCCCTCTCCCACGCAGTGAGAAAGGGGCTGGAGGGCAGGTGCAAAATCGCTTGCTGTGCAGTCTCTTGGGGAGGGCATAAGACTGGCGGGAACTCGGATTTTGCACCTCCATAGGGCGGTTCGGAGGGTATCTTATCTAAGGTTGGGGAATGCGACCGCCTTTTGTTCTTATACGGTGCTACGACGCCGCAGGAGGTGCCCACTGGCTTCAAGGGCGACTGCTGGCAGGCGTGATTACCGCTTGTCGCAGCGCTGAGGTACTTCCCGCTCTTGTTGAAGTGGAGCGAGCCACTCAGAAAGGGCTATTGGCGGTCGGCTTTGTGGCGTATGAGGCGGCGCACGGGTTTGACAACGCCTTCCCTGAGCGGCAGGGGCGACTGCCGCTCGTCTGGTTCGCTTTGGTGGAGCCTGCTGCGCTGTCCACCCTTTCCGCGTTGCCCTCCCCTCCAGTTCTTCACCCACCACAGGGGCGAGGCGAGGGCACAGATGCGCTGTCCGAACATCTCCCCTCACCCGCGCACTGGGGGAGGGGGAGCTGGTTCCCCACTCTCACGCGCTGTGATTACCGCCGTGCCATAAGGCGTATCCGTGAGTATATCGCCGCGGGCGATGTCTATCAGGTGAACTACAGTTTCCGCTTGCGTGCGCCGTTCGCGGGCGACCCGTTCACCGTGTTCCGAGAGCTCTATCACGCCCAGCCTGTGCCCTACGCGGCGTACATTGATACAGGCGCGCATGAGGTTATCTTGTCGCTGTCGCCCGAGCTGTTCTTTGCGCTGGACGGGGAGTCCATCGTGGCACGCCCGATGAAAGGTACGGCTCCGCGTGGTCTCACACTGGAAGAGGATAGGCAGCGGGCGCGGGCACTGCGCGGCAGCGAAAAAAACCGCGCCGAGAACCTGATGATTGTGGACATGGTACGCAACGATTTGGGGCGCATCGCAAAGACGGGCAGCGTGCGCGTTCCGAAGTTGTTCGAAACGGAGCGCTATGCCACCCTGTGGCAGATGACCTCGACGGTGGAGGCACAGACGAACGCGCCTTTATCAGAGATTTTCCGTGCGCTGTTCCCCGCCGCTTCGATTACTGGCGCACCCAAAATCCGCGCGACGCAGATAATCCACGAGCTGGAAACCACGCCGCGCGGGGTCTACACAGGCGCGGTGGGCGTCATCTTCCCGAACCGACGGGCGCAGTTCAATGTGGCAATCCGCACAATACACTACTGTCGCGAGATGGGGCAGCTGGAGTACGGCGTGGGCAGCGGCATAGTGTGGGATTCCGAGGTGCAGGACGAGTACCAAGAGTGCCTGACGAAAGCGCAGGCGATACTCCGACCGCGTCCTGAATTCGAGCTGTTGGAGACGATGCTCTGGCGTGCGGGGCGTGGCTACTTCCTGCTGGAGAAACATCTACAACGGCTTCGCCGCTCCGCCGAGTATTTCGGGTTCGATGTGGACTTCGAGACGGTACGCAAGCGGCTGGACTTCCCGCGCGGCGACGACTCACTCGGTCAGCTTGCAAAACAGGGTAGGGTGCGCTGTCGTCTCTTGGTGAATCGTTGGGGCGAGGTGCGCGTGGAATATGCGCCGTTGGAGCCGAAGCCGAGACTCTGGCGTGTCGTACTCGCACCCAAGCCTATCGACCCCAGCGATGTCTTCCTATATCATAAGACCACCTATCGCAAAGTTTACGACCACGCGCGTGCCGCCTGCCCACATGGCGACGATGTCATCCTCTGGAACCCACGCGGCGAGATTACCGAATCGACAGTTGCGAATGTTGTTGTCCAACTGCAGGGACGGCTCTACACGCCCCCTGTCTCGTGCGGGTTGCTGGGCGGGGTCTACCGCGAGCATTTGCTGGAACGGGGCATCATTCAGGAGCGCGTAATCACGATGGACGAACTCCACCAGGCGGAGGCGATTTATCTCATCAACTCGGTGCGCGGTTGGGTGCGGGCGGTGTTCACACAGGATGTCGCCAGCGCTGCTCACAAGGTAGAATTCGGTAGCGGAGCTACGGATGAGGACACGGGTTAACTTCCTGAGGGAACTGATTGTGCGCAACTACGAGGGTAGCGCGTGGCACAGTTTCAAGACTGCCGTGCGCAACTTGACCGAAGAGGAAGCCCTGTGGGTTCCACCGACGGGCTACAGGGGCTACCGCTGGGCGGACGGCTCGATTCTCAAGATAATCTTTCATTTGGGCGCGGACAAGCTCGTACAGATCTCCACAGCCTTCGGCGAGGGCGGGGTGGACTGGCGGGCGATGGAACTGCGTTTCCGCGCGATGGGAGGCAACCTGAATGCAGCGCTTCAAATCGCTCAGGAAGGCTACGAAACGACGCTCGATGCGCTTGCCCCCCTCACCGACGACGACCTCGAAGTGGAGCGACCCTACTGGGGCGGCGGACGGATGACCACCGGCGACCTCTTTCTGATGCTCGCCGAACACGATGTGTATCACGCAGGGCAGATTACCTACATTCGTGGGCTTTACGCAGCGTTGAAGGGGAAGTAGCGATGAACAAACTCACGGTTCGCGAGATTGATGTGCGCGGCAAGCGCGTGCTGGTGCGAGTGGACTTCAATGTGCCGATGCGCGAGGGACAAATCACGGATGACCGACGCATTCGGGAGTCGCTGCCCACGATTCAGTACCTGCTGGAGCAGGGCGCGACAGTCGTCCTGATGTCGCATTTCGGGCGTCCGAAGGGGCAGCGCAACCCGGAGTTCAGCCTGCGCCCTGTGGCGGAGCGGTTGAGCCAGCTGCTGGGACGCCCTGTGCATTTCTTCGAGGATTGCATCGGCGCGGCGGTGGAGCAGGGCGTGCAGAGCCTACCCCCGAACTCCGTGGCGTTGCTGGAGAATGTGCGTTTCTACCAGCAAGAAGAGGCGAACGACCCTGAGTTTGCTCAGGCGCTGGCGCGGCTGGGCGAGGTGTATGTGAACGACGCCTTCGGCTCAGCGCATCGGGCACACGCCTCCACCGAAGGCGTCGCGCACTACCTGCCCGCCGTTGCAGGTCTGCTCATGGAGAAAGAGCTGCGCTATCTGGGGCAAGTGTTGGGCAACCCAGAACGCCCCTTCATCGCGATTCTGGGCGGCGCGAAGGTGCATGACAAAATCGGCGTGATTCAGAACCTGCTCCCCAAAGTAGACCGTCTGCTGATTGGCGGCGGGATGGCGTTCACTTTCCTCAAAGCGCAGGGCTACGAGATCGGCAAGTCGTTGCTGGATGTCGAGAATCTGGAGTTCGCTGCGCAGGTGTTGCGTCAGGCAGGCGACAAGCTCCTCCTGCCGCGCGATGTCGTGGTCGCGCCCGCGTTGGAGCCGAACCCGCCCACTCGAACCGTGCCCGTGAGCCAGATCCCGCCCGACCAGATGGGGCTGGATATCGGCTCTGAAACAGCGCAGGCGTTCGGGGAGGCGATTCGAAACGCGCGCACGGTGGTGTGGAACGGACCGCTGGGGGCGTTCGAGACCCCACCGTTTGAGCAAGGCACACGAGCGGTGATGCAGGCGTTAGCCGAGTCGGGCGCGGTGTCCATCTTAGGCGGGGGCGATACGGCAGCAGCCGCGGAGCAGCTCGGCTTCGCGGATAAAATGACCCACATCTCCACGGGCGGCGGCGCGTCGCTGGAGTTTTTGGAAGGGCGCATCCTCCCAGGCGTCGCCGCCCTGATGGATAAAGAATAGGGTAGCCGTTGTTTCGTCAGCTGCCGACGAGGCTACTTTAGTTGGCTCACCGCCTCCGCCATCCGTTCGATTCCTGCTTGAATAACCGCCTCGGAGGTGGCGTACGAAAGGCGGAGGTAGCCTGGCGCGTGGAACCCTTCGCCGGGCACGGTCGCCACGCCCGCCGCCTCAAGCAGGAACGCCGCCACATCCGCCGACGACTCCAACACACGCCCCTGCCAACGCCGTCCGATTAGCCCCTGCACATTCGCAAACACATAAAACGCCCCTCGCGGCGCCCCGCATCGAATGCCCTCGATGCGGTTCAACCCCTCCACCATCCGCTGACGACGACGGTCGAAGGTCATGCGCACAGAGTCGTACCACTGCGAGTCGGCGTTTTGCAACGCGGCCAGCGCCGCATGCTGCGCAATCGTGCAGGCGTTGGAGGTCATCTGATCCTGGAGGCAACTTACAGCGCGGACAACTTCAGGAGGCGCACCCAGATACCCTATCCGCCAACCCGTCATCGCGAAACTTTTGGACACACCGTTCACGGTAATCGTGCGATTCAGCACCTCCTTGCTCAGCGCACCGATGCTCTCGTGCGTGCTGCCATCGTAGGTCAGATGCTCATAGATTTCGTCGGCGACAATCCACAGGTCGTGGGTCAGCGCCAGTGAGGCGATTGCTTTGAGGTGCTGTCGGCTATACACAGCCCCTGTGGGGTTGCAGGGCGTGTTCAGCACAATCGCTTTCGTGCGCTGGGTGAGGGCGCGGCGCAGGGCATCGTAGTCGGGGAGGAAGTCGGTCGATTCATCGGCGGGCACGAACACGGGCGTTGCCCCCATCAGCCGCACCTGCTCTGGATACGAAACCCAGCACGGCGTGGGGATAATGACCTCGTCGCCGGGGTCTAAGATGGCCATGAACGCGCCGAAGAGCGAGTGTTTCGCGCCGCAGGAGACCACAATCTGGTCGGGGGCATAGCGCAGCCCGTTCTCCCGCTCGAACTTCGCGCTGATGGCTTCGCGCAGGGGAAGGATGCCAGGTGTCGGCGTATACTTTGTGTAGCCTGCGTGAATCGCCTCCAGCGCGCCCGTTTTAGCGAAGTCGGGAGTGTCGAAGTCGGGTTCGCCTGCCGTGAAGCTCAGAATGTCCTTGCCCTGCCGTCGCAGTTCTTGCGCCTGCGCTGTGAGCGCGAGGGTCAGTGACGGCTGTACTTGACGCGCCCGTTCCGAAAGTAGCCTCCGCATTGCGCTACAGAGGATACCTCGACCCCGTGCCTGAATGGGTATACCTACTCAGGAGGCGTGTCCATTCGCTACTTGGCTATCGATCCTGGCAGGCGCAAGGTGGGTGTCGCCGTGGCTGAGCGTCTCGGCGGCGAGTGGCGCGTGCTGTTTCGCGCAATCGTGTCTCCAGAGCAGTTGCGGGAGACGCTGGAACACGGTCGTGCGCAGTTCGCGCCCGAACGGTTCCTGCTTGGGGCAGGCACGGGCGCAAAACACCTGCTCCCACTCCTAAAAGAGTGGTTCCCCGATGTTCGCTGGGAGCAGGTTGAGGAGCGGGACACAACTTTGCAGGCGCGAGAGCTCTACTTCTGCTATCATCCGCCGCGCGGCTGGCGACGCCTGCTCCCGAAAGGGATGCGTGTGCCCCCAGAACCCTACGACGACTACGCGGCGCTCACGCTTATTTTCCGCGCGGCTGACGAGGAGGGCTGAGGGTGTTCGGTAAATCGGGTGGGCACGGAGGTGGTTTCTCCTGTTATTCCTGTGCCTGTTCTGAGTGTGCCACGACAGGTTCCTTTGCGCGGCGGGGGTTGCGCCGTCGCGGCGTGATGGGGCGCGGTGGTGGTGCGGGGAACGGCTCCAGCGTTGCCCGCGCCACGCCGTATTTCCCATCGCGCGCGCGTCGCAGGGTCGCCAACAGCCCGCCCAGCAGCGTCAACGGCGGACCCAGCCATACCAGGATCGTGAACGGCTTGTAGTACACCTCCAGCGGGATGACCCAGCGCGGCGTAGTCTCAGGCTTGCCTGGCACCATCACCAGCTGGAACTGTACCTGCCGTCGGTTCACATCCATCTGCCCCACCAGGATTTGGGCACCATCGGGGAGTGGCACGGGGATGGGCACGACTCCGCTGCTTGTGACGATGCGAAACGGCTCGACCTCTACAGGGGCTTTCCAGTCGGGGTGGCTCACGCGGGCTTTGGCAATCGCACGGAAGCCCTCGCCCCCCATCGATCCCCCCGTCTGAAAGCCCAGAAACTCTATCGTGTACTTGTCCACCGTGCCTTTCTCGTTTTCGCGCACGCTCAGCGTCAACGGCGTGGCATCTACCTGCGGAGGCGCAAAGAACGACACATACAAATCGTGGTCCCACCAGCGGATAATGGCGGGCCACACTACATTGTTGCCTGTCTCGCGCCGCTGGTCTTGGTAGAAGCGCGGCTCAACAACGAACTTCTCCTTGTGCGAGGCGATTTCGATGCGCACGCGGTTGAACTTATCGGCGAGCGGGTCGCCAGGGAACTTCTCGTTGCCCGTCATGCCCAAGTAGCGCCACTTGTAGCCCATCGCGAAGGTATCCTGCCCTTGCACCAGCACCACGCGCTCTTTGCGTTCGTAAGCGTAGGAGAGGATCAGTCCCAGAATCGTGACCGCCAGCCCGACATGCGTGAGGAAGCCCCCTAAAGTCAGGCGCGAGGTGCGCAACCGCCGCCAGATTGCCCCAAGGTTCGCATACGCCGTGAAGGCGACGAGCGTGCAAATCAGCAGGGTTACGGGTTCACGGAAGCCCAAGAAGAACAGCGCGAATCCCGTCCCCACCGCCGCCAGCCAGCTTTTCGTCAGACGCTCCAGAATCGCATCCAGCGACATGCCGCGCCAACTGAGCATCGGAGCCGCCGCCAGCACCACCGCCGTAATCACAATCCACGGGAGATGCACCTGATTGTAAAATTCGGGCTTGAGCGCTGCCATCTGCTTGCCAACGGCGCGGGTAATCAGGGGCCACGAGGTTCCAATCAGGCTAATCAGCGCGGAGAGGGAGAGCAACATAATGCCCCAGCGTACCGCCGCCTCGCGCGAGAAGCCCCGTGTCGTGTCGGGCGCAGGGAGCGGCATCTGCCGATAACGCCACACCCACAGCCCCAGCGTCAACATACCGCTGCCAAGGAGCATCCCCATCAGGAGCTTGAGCGCATTGGTCTCCATATTCACAAACGAATGCACGGAGACCTCCGCGAGCGCACCGCTGCGCGTTAAAAAAGTGCCGTACAGGAACAGGATAAACGGAACCGCCAGCAGCAAGGGGTTCCACCGAACCATCCGTCCGCGATTAATCTGGAGGAGCAGTCCATGAAATCCCGCTGCCATCAACAGCCACGGAAAGTAGGAGCTGTTCTCCACAGGGTCCCACGCCCAGAACCCGCCCCAGCCGAGCGTCTCATACGCCCAGTAGCCACCCAGCGCGAGACCAAAGCCGAGCATCGTCGCGGAGTAAATCGCCCACGGGCGCACGCGCACCGCGAACTCATGGTATTCGTGCCGCCACAGCGCAGCCACCGCGTAGGCGAATGGAACGGTCAGCGCCGCGAACCCCGCAAAGATTATCGGCGGATGAATCTTCATCCACGGGTTCTCCAGCACAGGGTTCAACCCGAATCCGTCTTGCGGGGGCCACACAGGGGGCGCAGGGTCGGGCTTGGGCAACGGGGCAAACGGACTCTGGAACGCCAGAATCGCCACCAGCAGCAGCAGCACGCCGCCGTACACCGTCATCACCCAGCGCTCATAGCCCCCAGCAGTGCGCATCAGGATCAGCCCGTAAATGCCTGTCCAGAGTGCCCACAGCAGGAAGCTGCCCTCCTGACCTGCCCACGCGCTGGCGATTTTGAACAGCGGCGTCAACGAACGCTCGCTAAAACTGAACACATACTGAAGGTCGTACCGCCCGACAAGTAGCGCGTAGATGAGCAACGCTTCCGCGCCGATAACCGCCACGAACGCCCCAACAAACGCCCCACGCGCCCAACGCACAACCTGGGAATACTTCCCGCTCAGCGCGTAGAGCAGCACGGAAGCAAGCGCGAGAACCACGCCCGTCCAGACAACAACATAACCTGTTATCATATTCACCCTCGTGGCACGGACATTCCTGTCCGTGCGTTAGTGCTTGGACAAGAATGTCCAAGCCACTGTTATTTCTGCGTCTCGCCCTGATACTTACTGGGGCACTTCACCAGCATCTCCTCGGCGTGAAACACCCCATCCTTGTAGCTGCCAATCACCACCACCTGCGTGGCGGCTTCGAAGTTGTTCGGCTTGCCCTTGGGGTACACCACCTTCACGCGCCCCGTATCGTCCTCGCCTTCGAAAGTGAGGGTCATCGTTTTGATATCGAACTGAATCGTGTCGTGCAGAGGTTTCAACGGGAGGTGAACATGCTGCCCGCGCGTTTCGAGCTGGTTCACCTTAACATAGGGACTGGTGTTGGATACGAACGCCCGTACGGTGAACGCAATCCCCGCAAGTACCAACGCAAGCGCGACAACACTTCCAAGTTTCATAACGCGCCTATTATACCCCACGAGGGCTTCCGCAGGGTTCGAAAAGCCTCCGTCGACGCTCTTGAAATTCGCGCCTGCAGCAGGTATAATATCCCTTCGCTGAGGTCGAGAGGTATGCCAACGACTGCATGGATAGAGAAGGCGAAGAAGAAGCCGAAGTTCAAGGTGCGTCGGGTGAACCGATGTAGCATTTGTGGTCGCTCGCGTGGCTACATTCGCTATTTTGGGCTATGTCGGATTTGCCTACGCGAGCAGGCGCATAAAGGCGTGCTGCCCGGCGTGCGCAAGGCGAGCTGGTAAGGAGGCGTATTAGCGATGATGACAGATCCGATTGCGGATATGCTTACCCGTATCCGAAACGGCGTGCAGGCGCGCAAAGCGAGCGTGGAGGTGCCAGGCTCGCGCCTGAAAACGCAGATTGCAGACCTACTCAAGAAAGAAGGCTTTATCCGAGACTATGAGGTGAAACAGAACGGCGTGCGCTCGACGCTGGTGATTCATCTGAAGTACACTCCAAGCGGCGAGCCAGTCATCCAGCACATTGAGCGCGTGAGCAAACCGGGACGACGCATCTACGCCCCTGTGGAGGAGCTGCGCCCTGTCAAGCGAGGACTGGGCACGGCGATTGTCTCCACCTCGCAAGGGCTGCTGCCCGACCGTGAGTGCCGCAAGCGGCGCATCGGCGGCGAAGTGCTGTGCATCGTCTGGTAAGGAGGGCTACTATGTCGCGAATCGGAAAGCAACCCATCCCTATCCCACACGGCGTAAGTGTCCAGGTGGAAGGAAATGTAGTGCGTGTCAAGGGACCAAAGGGTGAACTGACCCACCAGCTGCCGGAGGTGCTCGAGGTGGAGCAGGTGGATGGAACGCTGCTGGTAAAGCGCAAGAGTGATGAGCGGTTCTCGCGCGCGCAGCACGGCCTGCAGCGCACGCTGATTGCCAACATGGTCAAAGGGGTCTCGGAAGGCTTCGAGAAGACTCTGGAGATTTTCGGCGTGGGCTACCGCGCCCAAATGGAAGGGAGCACCCTCGTGCTGCAGATTGGCTATTCCCATCCTGTGCGCGTGGAGCCGTTTCCGGGCACAACCATCTCGGTGGAGCAGGATCCGCAAACCCGTGCTACGCTAATTAAGGTGCGTGGCATCGATAAGCAGCGTGTGGGTCAGCTGGCAGCGAATATCCGCGCCGTGCGCCCGCCCGATCCCTACAAGGGGAAGGGACTGCGCTATCAGGGCGAAACCCTGCGCCTGAAGCCTGGCAAGCAGCAAGCAGGGAAAGGCAAAAAGTAAGAGGTGAACGATTATGAAGAAGACCGCGCGTGAGAGACGGATTGCCCGCCACAAGCGCATTCGGCGCAAGGTGTTCGGCACGCCCGAACGCCCGCGCCTGTGCGTGTACCGTAGCCTGCGCCATATGCACGCGCAGATTATCGACGATGTCGCAGGGCACACCCTGGTCTCCGCTTCCACAACGGAGCCTGCCCTGCGCAACGAACTAAAAAACACAGGTAACAAGGAGGCGGCAGCCGCCGTCGGACGCTTGATTGCCCAACGCGCCCTGGAAAAAGGCATCACGCAAGTGGTGTTCGATCGCGGCGGGTTCCTGTATCATGGGCGCGTCGCCGCCGTCGCCGACGCCGCACGCGAGGCAGGGCTGAAATTTTAGGAGGTTTGTATTATGCGAAGAAAGCGACATAGCTACATCAATCCTGACCAGTTGAACCTGCATGTGGAGAATGTGATACACACTAACCGCGTTTCCAAGACGCACAAGGGCGGGCGCACGCTCAGCTTTCAGGTGATGGTCGTGGTGGGCGACACGAACGGCCATGTGGGCGTGGGACTGGGCAAGGCGCGACAGGTGCCCGACGCGATACGCAAAGCGATTGAAGCGGCGCGACGCAACTTGGTCTATGTGCCGCGCATCGGGACGACCATCCCGCACGAGGTGGAGGTCGAGTACGGCGCCACGCGCTTGGTGCTGAAGCCCGCTTCGCCCGGCACAGGCATTGTGGCGGGCAGCTCCGTGCGCGCCCTGCTCGAAGCCGCGGGCGTGAGCGATGTGCTGGCAAAACTCGTCGGCTCGCGCAACCCCATCAACGCCGCATGGGCGACCATGGAAGCCTTCCGCTTACTACGCACCCCCGAAGAGGTCGCTCAGCAACGCGGCATGCCCCTCAAAACGCTCACGCCATGGTATGTGCGCAAGTTCAAAGAGGCAGTGGAGGCATAAGCGATGTTGAAAATCACGCTCAAACGAAGCCCAATCGGCTACAGTGAGAGCCAGCGGCGTACCGTGCGCGCCCTCGGCCTGCGTAAACTCAACCAGACCGTGTATCATCGCGAAGCACCGACAATTCGCGGCATGATCGCGAAAGTCGCGCACCTTGTGCAAGTGGAGACCGTTGAAGCAGAGGAGGCGAAAACGAAATGATCGAACTGCACACTCTCAAACCTGAGCCGGGAAGCAAGAAACGGCGCAAGCGCGTTGGGCGCGGCATCGGCTCCGGGCACGGCAAAACCGCCACACGCGGTACCAAGGGGCAAAAGGCACGCGACACCATCCCACCTCGCTTCGAAGGGGGTCAGACCCCCATCCATCGCCGCTTACCCGTGCGCGTCGGCTTCCGCAATGTGAACCGCATCGAGTATGCCATCGTTAATGTGAAAACGCTTGCCGAGCGGTTCCAAGCGAACGACACCGTGACCCCCGAAATCCTCAAGGAGCGACGCATCATCCGAAAACTCAAAGATGGCGTGAAGGTACTGGGCGTTGGTGAGATTAACTTCCCCCTGACCGTGCATGCCCACGCGGTGAGCGCGAGCGCACGCGCCAAAATCGAAGCGGCGGGCGGAACCGTGCATCTCATCGAACAGTGAGGTCACCATGCTCAGCGTGAACTTCGTCAGTGCGGTGCAGAGCGCGTTCAAAATCCCCGAACTGCGCGCGCGCATCCTCTTCGTGTTCGCGATGTTCACGGTCTACGCTGTCGGACTGCACATCCCCATCCCCGGCGTCGACCGCGAACAGCTCGCACGCCTGTTCGAAGACCAGCAACTGCTGGAGTTCCTGAACATGTTCACCGGGGGCGCGCTGCGCAAGCTCACGATTCTGGCGCTGGGGCTAAACCCCTACATCACGGCGTCGATTATTATGCAGATTTTCTCGTATGCGGATCCGAAGATGCGCGAGGCGATGCGCGATGAGGCGGGGCGACGCCAGATGCAGCAGCGCACCCGATTACTGACGATTGCAATCGCGCTGGTGCAATCCATCGGTTTGATTGCCACCTTCCGCTCGGCGGGCGCACTGGACCTGAGTGGCGTGCAGTATGTGCAGGTCGTGATTGCGTGGGTTGCGGGCGCGATGTTCCTGCTGTGGCTGGGCGAGCAGATTACCGAGAAAGGGCTGGGCAACGGCGTCTCGCTGATGATTTTCGCCAGCATCGTCGCCAGTATGCCCTATCAGGTCTCCCGCACCTACGAAGCGGTGCGCGACGGCGCGGTCGGCTTCGGGCAAATCCTGCTGCTGCTGGCGATTTTCATCGCAACCGTGTGGGGGATTGTGTATGTCACCACCTCGCAGCGGCGCATCCCCATCCAGCATATGCGGCGCATTATCGGGCGTCGGCAGACGATGGGGCATACCTCCTACCTACCTATCCCTGTGAATGCCGCAGGTGTCATCCCGATTATCTTTGCCGTGTCGCTGCAGCTGCTCCCTGCCACCCTGTTGCAGATGATCCCCTACAACCGCGAGAACCCTGGTCCCGTGGTGGGCTTCCTTGTGGGCTTGGTCGAGTTGCTAACGCCTGGGGGCGGTGTCATCGGCTCCCTCATCTACGCAGCGCTCATCTTCCTGTTCACCTACTTCTATGTGTCAGTGGTGTTCAATACCGACGAGATTGCCGAGAACCTGAAGCGTCAGGGCGCATTTATTCAGGGGGTGCGTCCGGGCAAGCCCACCGCCGACTACCTCAATGATGTGTTGACCCGCATCACCTTCGCGGGCGCGGCGTTCCTCTCACTCATCGCGCTGATGCAGTATTGGGTTCCCACCATCACGCGCATCGACACGCTGACGATTGTGGGCGGCACCTCGCTGCTGATTCTGGTGGGCGTGGCAATAGACTTCTCGCGCCAGCTGCAGGCGCAACTGGCGATGCGCCAATACGACGAACTGATGAGTGGTAAATACATCACATGAGGCTGGTGTTTCTGGGTGCGCCCGGCGCGGGCAAAGGGACGCAGGCGAAACGACTGGAGGCTGACCGCGGCTGGACGGTGGTGGCGACAGGCGACCTGCTCCGCGCCGCCATCGCCCAAAACACTCCCCTCGGACAGCAAGCGCATGCCTACATCCAGCGCGGCGAACTGGTGCCAGACCCGATCGTGAATCAGATTGTCGCGGAACGCCTCGCTACGCTCGACTCGTTCATCTTAGACGGCTACCCCCGCAATCTCACGCAGGCGGAAATGCTGGCGAGCATGCTCACGAAGCCCCTTGACGCCGTGATTTACTTCGAACTCGGCGAAGACGCGCTTATCAAGCGTCTCGGCGGTCGGCGCGTCTGCCCCCAGTGCCAGGCCGTGTACCACATCACGGCGAACCCCAGCAAGGCGGGCGAGCGCTGTGAACGCTGTGGCGCTATGCTCATCACCCGCGAGGACGACCGACCCGAAACAATCCGCAAACGCTTCCAAGTGTTCCACGAGCAGACCGCCCCGCTCATCGAGTATTACCAGCAACGCGGGCTACTCCGCATCGTGGACGCCGACGCGACGCCCGATGAGGTCTATCAACGACTGCTGAGCGTGCTATGAGAATCTTCCTCAAGAACCCGCAGCAAATCGCGCGTATCCGCAAGGCAGGACGCATCGCCGCCCGCGTGCTGCGCACCTGCGCCGAAGCCATCGAACCCGACCGCACCGTCGATATCGAGCTGGACCAGCTTGCCGAGCGCATGGTGCTGGAGATGGGAGGCTTCCCCGCCTTCAAAGGCTACCGCCTGTACCCCAGCGTGCTGTGCATCTCGATCAACGAAGAGGTGGTTCACGGCTTACCGTCGGGTAGGGTGCTGCGCTCAGGCGACATTGTGACGCTGGATATCGGCGTCTACTATGAGGGCTACTGCTGCGACACGGCAATCACGGTGATCGTAGGACACACGGACTACCAACGGAAACGGCTGGTGCGCGTGACGGAGGAAGCCCTCTACAAGGCGTTGGAAGCGGCCCGCGCGGGCAACACGACGGGCGACATCGGCGCCGCCGCCCAACAACACGCCGAAGCGTTCGGGTTCAAGCCTGCCAAAAACCTCGCAGGACACGGCGTGGGACGCTTCGTCCACGAGCCACCCGACATCCCCAATATCGCTGAACCTGGCACAGGCGTCGAACTCAAACCTGGCATGGTGCTTGCCATCGAGCCGATGATTGTGATGGGCGAGCCCGAAGTGGAAATCGCCGAGAACGAGTGGGCAATCATCACACGCGACCGCAAACCCGCGGCGCACTTCGAGCACACCGTGGCTATCACCGAGAACGGCGCGGAGGTGCTGACCGTAGAATAACCTCTCCGCGCGCTCGCTGCGGCAGGAAAATACGCTCCCCCAACGAATCCTCCCCACTATGCGAATCGGGACAAACCTACTGGCATTGCTGACAGGCGTTCTCATCCTGCTCCTAAGCGCGACCGCCGCGCTGCAGCAAGCGAACCAGCTCAGCGAGCAGGAACTCAAAGACGGCTGGAAACTGCTGTTCGACGGCGAGAGCCTCAAAGGCTGGACCGTAGTGGGTGTGGACGGCTCGTGGGTGGTCGAAGACGGAACCCTCCACTGCACGGGCAAAGGCGGCGGCGGAATGATTTACGCCGACGGCGTCTATAAAAACTTCGAACTGAAACTCGACTTCAAGGTCTCCCCAAAGGGCAACAGCGGCGTGTTCCTCCGCGTCTGGGATAAAAACGACCCTGTCCAGACAGGAATCGAGGTTCAAGTGCTGGATAGCTACGGCAAGGAGTCGCCAACAAAGCACGACTGCGGCGCGATTTACGACATCCAAGCACCCAGCAAGAACGCCGTCAAACCCCCAGGCGAATGGAACACCTATCACATTATCGTCCGAGACCACTTAATCGTGGTGTACCTGAACGGCGAGAAGGTGAACGAGGTCGACCTGAGTCGCTGGACGGAGGCGGGACGGAACCCCGACGGCACGCCGAACAAGTTCCGCTACGCCTACAACACGATGACCCGCCCTGGCTACATCGCGCTCCAGAACCACGGGAACCCGATATGGTACCGCAATATCAAAATCAAGCCGTTGGACTGAGCGCGCCCTACCCAGAACGCCGTGCAAAACTGCGTCAGGCGGTCTTCGCAGGCCGAAGGCCCCCCGACGCCCTGCTGGTGAGCAACCCGGCGAACCTATACTACCTGACGGGCTTCACAGGCTCGTTCGGGGCGTTGCTGCTCACGCCCGACACCGAGCGGTTCCTGACAAGCGGGATTTATGCCACCCAAGCGCAAAGCGAGGTCGCCGACATCCCGATTATCCTGAACCCGACCTTGCAGGAGTTCAACGAGACGCTTGCCGAGACCACCAAGCAGCTGGGCGCGAGGCTGCTGGGGGTGGAGAGCGGGATGACCATCGCGGGGCTTCAGGGGCTACGCAAGGCGATGCGCGCGGTCGGCGTGCGCGTCAAACCGATTGGCGCCCCCGTTGAACAACTACGCCGAGTCAAAGACGGCTACGAACTCGCCCGCCTGCGCGATGCCGCCGCGCTCGCCGACGCCGCCTTCGAACACTGCCAGCGACTGTTTCAGCCCGAAGTCGCCGAGTGGGACATTGCGATGGAAATCGACTTCTACCTCCGTCGGCAGGGCGCGTATCCCGCGTTCGACACCATCGCGGTCTCTGGCGAGCGCACCGCCCTCCCGCACGGCAAACCCACCGAGCGACGCCTGCAAAAAGGCGATTTCGTGACGGTGGACTTCGGCGCGAAGTTGAACGGCTACTGCTCTGACCTCACTCGCACCGTGGTCATCGGCAAAGCAACGACCGAGCAGCGCAGGCTCTATTACGCTGTGCAGGAAGCACTGCTACGCAGTATCGACGCCCTCAAGCCCGGCAAGCGCGGCCAACAGATCGACGCTCTCGCACGCGAAGTGCTGGGCAAGCACGGGCTGGCAGACTACTTCGGGCACAGCCTGGGGCACTCGCTGGGCATTCTGGTTCACGACGGCTCCGGGTTGTCGTTCCGCGACAAGACGCCCTTGGAAGCAGGCATGGTACTCACGGTGGAGCCGGGCGTCTATGTGCCTGGTTTTGGCGGCGTGCGCATCGAGCAGGATGTGGTCGTGACCGAGTCAGGCGCTGCGCTGCTCACCCACACGCCCGTGGAGTTGATGGAGTTCGACTGGTAGCGTGTTG
>CALAMM010000100.1 GCA_937925775.1 uncultured Fimbriimonadales bacterium | reverse complement strand
GGTGTGGCTGATTCACGGGGTGGTGCGCTTCATTCTGGCGTAAGGGCTGGCGGAGCGGGTGGGATTCGAACCCACGAGACCCCTCATCGGAGCCTACACGATTTCCAGTCGTGTCCCTTCAGCCGCTCGGGCACCGCTCCGCGCGTCTAATTAGTATACCCGCCCAACGCGATTTGGACGGGTATACTTTACAGGGCAAGTTCTTGCTGGCGGTTGCAGGAGACGGATTCTACGGAGGGAAGCCTTGGGAAACAGGAACGCATTAGGATGGTTGCAACGGATACCTCCCCGACGCTGGGCGGAGTTTCTCAGAGCGGTGTTCACTGACATTTTGCTGATTTCGGCGTCGCTGGTAGTTTCCGTCGGGTTAGTACAGGATTTTCGGTACACTGCGCAGGATCAGCGCATGCTGGAATGGTTATCACCCTTTGTTGCTTTGATTGGCGTGGGCGCGCTGCTGCTCCAAGGAATGTATCGGGTTCATAGCCGCTATGCGGGGATTATGGATCTGTTTCGGTTGCTGAAAGCAAGTATTGCGATTAGTATTGCATGTTTAGTTGGGATGTTGGTGTTTGCTGTGTATGGAGGGCGTTCGTTTTCCCTTGCGGAGTGGGTGCTGTTTGGTTTCCTCTCAACGACGACTTTGGGATTGCCGCGGCTTGGGCGGCGGTTGTATGACTGGTATCTGGCTTATTCAAGGAAGCAGGCGCCGCGGCGTCGTGTGCTGGTGGTGGGCGGAGGTGATGCGGGCGAGGTGGTCATGCGCGAAACGCGCCGCAATCCCCAAGCAGAGATGCGGATCGTTGGGTTTGTGGATGACGACCCACGCAAGCAGTCGGTGACCATTCACGGCTACCCATGCTTAGGCACGACGGAAGAGATTCCGCGAATAGTTGCCGAACACGGTGTGCAGGAGGTTATTATCGCCATCTCCTCAGCGGATGGCGAGGTGGTGCGCCGTATTTTCGACCTTTGTCGTCCTACGAACGCCCGATTGCGCATCGTTCCTCCTTTTCACCCCACTGAAGGCTTTCAGCTCGCTCACATTCGCGAGGTTAATATCGAGGACTTGCTACGGCGTGCGCCTGTGCAGTTCGATCTTCGTCCGGTAGCCGAGTATATTGCAGGCGAGCGCGTGCTGATTACAGGTGCTGGCGGCTCCATAGGCAGTGAGCTGGCGCGCCAAGTTGCCGAGCTCGGTCCTGCCAGCCTCGCCTTGCTGGGAAAGGGCGAGAACAGCATCTATCAGATTCAGCAGGAGCTTGCCACACGACTGAACTATGAGCCTGAGTGCATTATTGCCGATGTGCGCGATGCGGCGCGTATCGAGGCGGTGTTCCGCAAAGAGCAGCCGACGCTGGTATTCCACGCCGCCGCGCATAAGCATGTGCCTTTGATGGAAGCCAACCTTATCGAGGCGATTAAAAACAATGTGTTAGGCACATGGGTGATGGCGGAGACCGCGCTGCGCCACCGCGTGCGCAAGTTCGTTTATGTCTCCACTGATAAGGCGGTGAACCCTGTAAGTGTGATGGGAGCCACTAAGCGCGTGGGCGAGATGATTATCGGCGCGTTGGCGTGTGAAGGCGAGACCGAGTTCGCGATTGTGCGTTTTGGGAATGTGCTGGGCAGCCGTGGCAGCCTCGTCCCCACGCTTCAGTCCCAGATTGAACAGGGCGGTCCTGTGCGGATTACCCATCCCGAAATGCGACGCTACTTTATGAGCGTCAACGAAGCGGTACACCTCATCCTGCGTGTAGGTGCCTTCACCAGTCGCGGGGACATTTATATCCTCGATATGGGCGAGCCCATCCGAATCGTAGACATGGCACACGACCTCATCCGCCTGTATGGGTTGGTGCCTGGTCAGGATATTTCGATTGTATATACTGGTGTGCGCCCTGGCGAAAAGCTCCACGAAAGCCTGTGCTATGACCAAGAAGTGGTCGAGGATACTGCAAGTCCCAAGATTAAGCGTGTCCGCAACCACACGGCGCCGGACTGGAGCTGGCTTCGGAGTCATTTGGAGACGCTGATTAACCTTTGCGAGAAGGAGCAGCCTGAAGCGGCGCGGGCGATGCTGATGGAGCTGGCAACGGGCAAACTCGCGATGCACGAGCAGAGGGTGGTGCGGAGTTGAGGTGCTGGAGTGTTTGGCTTGTTTCGGTGGGGCTGGGGGTCAGCAGCGCGCAACAGCTCCCCCCGCGCGATGACCCTCTCTACGATTATCTCGCTCGTGTTCACCCCACGCCAACCAGTTTGATGCGCGTGCCTCGAAGCGCCGACGAGTTGCTGAACGCTCTGGGCACGGAGGCGCACCCAGAAGTCCAGATTGCACGCTGGAAGCTCAACGCTGGGGGTACCCTGCCACGCGATACAACGCTCTCTATTGTGGCTCTACACGGTTTTGCTTATCCTGAGCGCAGCGAGTGGCGCACCGCCCGTGGTGCTTACCGAATCATGGGCGCGTGGGCACTCAGTGAGCATGCGTTGGCGGAAATCGTCTGGAGCGATGCGCGACGCCGCGCGGGGGGAAACCCCAGCGCGTTTGGAACCGTGCCGTACGCCCGACTGGCTGTGCAAGTCGGTGAATGGCGTTGGCATATGGGCTACGGCACGCTTCGCTGGCTTGGCGGCTACAGCGGCGGTTTGCTGGTCAACGACGAAATGCCTGCTGTCCCGTATGCTCGCGTGCAGTTTCCCCTACGGCTCCCGATACTGGGTGAGTGGCGGTTCGAGCAGTTCCTGAGCCAGTTTGAGCAAGAGGGTGAACCGACTTGGTGGGGTGCCCGACGCATCGAACGCGACTTCGGTGAGCGGTGGACACTGGCACTTGCGGAGGCGTTCAAGGCGCTGGAACTCCCTGACGCGGCGGTCAGCCAGATTGTGCCTTACTACCTCTACCAGAAATGGTACAGCGATGCCGCGCGCGGCTCAGGCTGGTTCAATTACTTGGCGGAGGTGGGAGTGGTCTACAAACTCGATGACGCGAACCGCGTGTACCTGTTTTGGCTCCTCGATGATATGCGTGCGCCGAGTGCGCTGGGCGGCGCCCCGATTACCCCGCGCAAAGTAGCCGTGCTGCTGGGCGCGCGGCTTCACCCTGCGCCAAACACGCGCCTGATTCTGGAGGTGGCACGCTCCGATGGCACCCCCACAGGCGGTGTGTACGATAACTCCAATCACCCACGCCGCTACGCTTACTACTACAAAGAGTTGCCGATGGGGCATCCGATTGGCGCGAACCGCATCGGCGTCTACACCCGCGCGGAGCATGAGAGCGGACGCTGGCTCTACGCGATGGATTACACCCACTTGCGCCGCTTCCACGAGTACCGTCCTGGCGTGCGCGGCGACACGCTGGAGTTGATTCTTGGCTACCAGCTGACAGAGCGTGGCATGCTGACCCTCCACTATCGTGCAAGTCGCCTGCGCGATGCGGGTGCGCATGACACCCGCGCGGGCTGGTATCTACAGGCGATTGCGCAGTTCTAACTAACCTCTTTCGATTTCGCTCCGAACGGGTTTCACGCCTTGGTGCTCGTGCCCGGTGCTGTGGTGTTGGTTGATGCTTACGGATTCGAAGCATGTGGAGTGCATGCGTGTTATAATCGGCGCGATTCGAAGCGTCGGCGTCCTGCTTGGGGAGTTCGTGGTTCCCTCTCCACTGCCGAAGCAGGGGAAGGGTCGTTTTTTTCCGCCCTGAGCGCAGGCGCTATTGAGGAATCGTTGCGGTTTCGTTGGGGAGCCGTACTTGGAGGTGGATGGCGTGGCTTCCGAGTAATTGTCCTGCGCGGCGTGGGAGGGCGCGTACCTGAGCGAGCACCACTTGAGCGCGATAGACGCGCAGGCGTCGCCCTTGCACCAACGCCCACGCCTCTTCATCGACGCCGATGCCTATGAGTTGGGGATGCTCCAGCAAGGCACAGAGCAAGCGGGGCAAGCGTTGCCGCTTGAGAAAGTGTTGGTCGATCAGCGTGTTTGGCAGTACGCCAAGGGCGGGGGCAGTGGGGCTGGCGCCGAGTTTGAGTGCGCCTTCGGGCGAATGGTCGCCTGTGGGCATGCGTGCGCCCATCAGCGATGCGCCCGCACTCGTGCCTCCTACCACGCCCCCACGCTCCACCACGCGGTGTATTGCGCGCCGCAACGCCTCCGAACTCCCAAAACGCTCCATGAAGCGGTTCTGGTCGCCGCCGGGGATCCACACTGCCTGTGCGGTTTGTACCAGCGCGGCGAGTTCGTCCGCGTCGAGCGTGTCGGGTGCGACGACATTTTGTGCGCCGTTCTGCTCGAAAAACTCGGCGGAGCGTCGTCCCCCGCGCGCCACATTCTCTTGGGCATGGGCTAAGATTACGACACGCGCATTTGCGCTGCCCGCAAGTTGGAGAATCGTCTGAGGCACTTCGGGAGGCGTGCTGCCCCCGCCTGCCAAAATGACCGCCCCTTTCATAGCAGCTCCAGCAGCGGGCGCAAGTTCGGCAGCTCCAGTACGGGGCTGTCGGGTTGAGGGTGCGGTGCGCCCTCTCGGTTCACCCATGCCGCCTGCCAGCCTGCGTTCAACGCGCCCAGCACATCATGCTCCCACGAGTTGCCCACGAACAGGATCTGCTCTGGGGCGATTTGCAGCTGCTGCTCTACGAACTCGAAAATCGGCTTATGTGGCTTGCCGATGCCCACCTCGCCTTCAATCGCCACGACGGTGAACATCGCTTCCAGCCCCAGTATCTGCAGCTCGCGGCGCTGCTCATAGGCGGGGCCGTTCGTGATTACGAACAGGGGATAGCGTGGGCGCAGGGCGTGGAGCACCTCCAGCGTCTCTTCGTGCAGGTGGAGCATCTGCTCGCGTAGGGCGGCGTATTCGCGGCTAAGGCGCTCTGCCAGACCGTCCGCATTCAGGTTCAGGCTCTCCAGCAGACGCCGAAAGGTCTCGGTGCGTGTGGCGTGCCCCTCACGCAAGTAAAGCGGATACCAGCGTTCTGAGTGGAGTTCCGCCAGTACGCTCTGGAACGCGCGGCGATAGTGCTGATCAATCGTATCGAGCGAGAGCGCCACGCGCGGCGCCACCCACTGCTCCAGCACTTGCCGTCGCGCCTGTACCGCCACGGGCATGTAGACGCAGAGCGTATCGTCCAAGTCGAAGCCGACGGCGCGGATGTTGGTCAACATGGCTCATTCGATTAGTCGCGCGACAGGCGTCTGCCCGCCGTACACTTGCGCCCCTGTATGCGTCAGGATCTCTACGGCGCGTGTGCCGATGAGCAGGTCCACTTGACTGCCGCGCTCGATGAACGAGATTTTCTGCGCGGGTTTCACGCACTGCCCTTCCCGCACATAGGTCGTGATTTTGTTCACGAACTTGTCGGCGATTTCGACCAGCGCGACATGCACCCGCTCGTTGTCTATAAATATGGTCTGTCGTTCGTTCTGCAGGTGATAGCGTTTGCCGAGCAGGTCGACGGCGCGGCGGAGCCACGCCATACTCACATACTCCCATAGGTCAACCATCGGCAGGTTCGTGCGAGCGGGGGTGTAGACGATTTTGCGTACGATGCCGGCGATCGGCGCATAGTTGTAATGCACATCCAGTGGACTCATGTAGATTCCTATCAGCCAGCCCTCGGGTGTGGCGCCGTTCCAGTCTGCGCGAGTGATTTCCGTAATTGGGATAGGGCGTCCGAGCTTCTCGGCGAACACGGTTCCATCGGGGTTCACGGGACGGATGTAGACCACCTTGCCGTCGCACGGCGCAAGAATCAAGTTGGGGTCGGGCGGTGGCACGCGCAGCGGGTCGCGATAGAACCAGACTTTACGCAGGAACCAGTTCGCGCCAGCCACCACTGCGCCGACGCCCAGCATCCACTTCAGCAAGGTCGGGATACGCACGGGCACAGTATACCTTAGCGAACAGGAACTTCCATGCGTGCGTCGAACTTTCTCGGTGATGAAACGGAGCGTGCTTGCCTGTTTTGTGTGCGTGGCATTGCTTGGCTATTCGCAAGAGTCGTTGAGTTTGGACGATGCGTTGCGCTTGGCGTTGCAGAATAACGGCGTGGCGCGTGCTGCGCTTGCCGAGAGCGAGTTGGCGCAGGCTCGGTTGAGCGCGGCTCGCGCGAGTCTCTATCCGAGTTTCGATGTCAGCAGTAGCACCACGCGCACGCGCTTCGAGGGTGGCGGCACGAACCTTGACAGCACCCAACGCCAAAACGGGCTGGGGTTGGAGTGGCTGCTGTTGGATAACGGTCAGCGCGAGTTGCGTATCCGCCAGAGTTCCCGCGCGGCGGAAGCCACGCGCCAAAACACGCGCGACACGGTGCGCCGTGTGCTGCTGCAGACCGCGCGCGCCTACTACGAAGTGTTGCGTCGCCAAGAGCTCTTGCGAGTCGCAGATACCGCCGTGCGTCGTGCTGAGATTCTCCTGGAGGTTGCCAGAGCGCAGGCGGCGGTTGGGACCGCGCCGCAGAAGGATGTGCTGCAGGCGGAGGCGGATTTGGCGAACGCGCGGGTGCAGCAGATTCAGGCACGCAATGCGTTGCGGCTTGCCGAGACCGACTTGAAACGGCTCATCGGCTGGGACGCGAGGCAGTCGTTGCCGCCCCTCGTGCCGCCCGACTCACTGCCCGCGCTTGAACCGGAGTTGAGCCTCGATGCGCTGTGGCAGCGGGCTCGCCTCCACCGTCCCGACCTGCGCAACGCCGAGTTGAGCGTGCAGGTGAGCAGGCTCGGTGTAGAGGCCGCGCGGCTCAATAGCCTGTTGCGCCTGCAGATTAGCGTGCGCGGTTTCCGCGAGGTGTAGCCGAACACGCGCACGCAGGGTAGCCTCAGCATCGTCGTCTCTTATCCCCTGTTTGACGGCGGCTTGACCCGTGCGAACCTGCGCGAAGCCGAAGCGAGCTGGGAAATCGCCCAGTTCCGCCTGATTCAAGCGGAGCGCGATGCCTACGCTGAGCTGGAGAGCGCGCTGCTGAGCCTGCGCGAGTCGGTGGAGCGTCTGGAGGCGTCGCGTGTCGCGGTCGCCGCCGCGCAACGCAACTTCGACGCCGCCCAAGAATCGCTGCGTGAGGGCGTGGGTACGATTGTGGAGGTACTCACGGCCCAACTCGCGCTGACTACCGCCGAGACGAACCTTGTGCAGGCGACCTACGACGCCGCCGTCGCCGCGCTCCAGCTGCGTGTCGCCGTCGGCGACAAACTGCCACAGGAGCCGTAGGGAACCCCACGCTTGAACCCGACATCGCCCCCCCTGCCGCCCTTCAAGGTGCCGCCAAGCTGCCTCAAAAACGCCCTCAAATTCTCCTCAACCCCTTGACATCTGCGCAGAAATGTGCTTATGGGACGGCTGCCGTGAAAGGTTCTCACCGCGCCGAGCAAAGAACGGCATCAAACCTTCTCACACCCTTAGCGAAGATGATGTCGCCGCCGAACAGGAGTTGCCCACGCTCGCGCACCTAACCCTCCAACACGCGCAGGTACTGATCGATAATGTGGCTCTCCTTGAACTGCTGGAGCCATTCGTCGGGCGCGTGGGGAATCTTGCCCTGTATTCCCTGCATGATGGCCTCTGCCAGCGCGTCCACATCGCCCACAGGCACCAGCAAGCCGTACTTGCCGTTGTCCAAGATTTCGCGGGGGCCGCTGGGGCAGTCGGTAGCGACGACGGGGCAGCCGCATGCCATTGCTTGGATGAGGGCGTTGGGCAAGCCTTCGTAGCGCGAGCTGAGGACGAACAGGGAGGCACGGCGCATATAGCGGAACGGGTTCGGCTCGTAGCCGGGCAGCTGCACGCGCTCGGCGATTCCGAGTTGATGCGCAAGTTGCTCCAGCTCGGCGCGTTGCTCGCCCTCGCCCAGAATGAGCAGGCGAGCGGGCGCGGGCAGTCGGGCGAAGGCGCGCAGGAGTGTCGGGAAATCCTTTTGAGCGGTTAGCCGCCCCACCGCCAGCACGACAGGGGGCGCGCCCTCTATAAACCATGGGTGTTCGACGATTGCCTCGCGCTGTCGGAGCAGTTCCTGCGTGATGACGGGATTGTAGATGCAGGGGACGCGCGTTTCGGGCAAGCGGGTGAGGCGCATAAGGTCCGCCTGCACGCCCCGTGAGACGGCGACGATGGCGTCGGCGTCGCGGTAGATATGGGCGATGAGCGTGGGCACAAGGCGGTCTTTGAGC
>CALAMM010000099.1 GCA_937925775.1 uncultured Fimbriimonadales bacterium | reverse complement strand
GTTGCCGTTGGCGTCGAACAGGTGGAGCTTGGAGTCGAATGTGGTGGCAGTCGTGGAGCCAGTGTGGGCGTCGAAGTTCGCGGGGTCGGAGATGTAAATCAGGAACATATCCACATCGCCACCCGTTCCGATGCTGCCAGTAATCTGGGTCAGCGGGTCGCCGAAGTTGCCCGAAACTACTTGCGCAGTGCCGGGCAGGTCGCCGGCGTCGCCTTGCTCGGACCAAGTCTGCGCGCTTGCGCTTGCCATCAGCGCAGCAATAGCGATACTACTCAGCCACAGTTGTGCATGTCTCATGGTACTACCTCCTCTCGATTATGTGCGCTGCCTTGCCGCGTCTACAGATGCCTTGAGCGATATCCCAATTAACTCAAGTATCGCCCGAAATAGGACAGCGCATCACACCCTATTATACCCCATTTTTATACGATAAGGCAATTTCCTGGGGAAAACCCGTATTTTTACTGGGTTCGGGTGCCTATCTTGGATTTTTGAAATTGGCACTCGTGTTCGATAACTTCCCTCCTCTGCAAAAATCGCCTCTTGACTCCGATAAGTCAGGTATACTTGGGAGGAGATTATGCGAACCCTACTCCTGATTGTGGGCTGTGCGCTGTGGATGGGCGCGAGCTGGGCGCAGGCGACGCCGCCAGAGGCGGTGCAGCGCAAGCTGCGCGCGCTACAGCAGCTGACCGAGTTCCGCCTCATACAGCTCGCCGACGAATACTGGCACAACGGCGCACACTATAAAACGATGGCGCTGATGTTCGTGCTGATAGAATACGACCCGACCGATGTGGAGAACATCAGCGGGCTGGCGTGGCTGCTGGATAGCTACGGCGAGACGGCACGCGCCATCCAGGTCTACCAGCGCGGGATACGCCTTAACCCCGACCGCTACGACCTCTACTACGACCTGGGGTTTGCCTACTTCAACAAGCGTCAGTACGAGCAGGCGTTGCCCTATCTGGAGAAAGCGACCAGCTTCGCCAGCGCGCCCCAATATGTATGGAAAACCTTGGCGCACTGCTACGAACGGCTCGGACGACTGGAAAAGTCCGTTGAAGCTTGGGAGAAAGCGAAGCAGCTTGACCCCAACGACGGCGCGGTGGAACCTAATCTCCAGCGCGTGCGTAAAAAACTCGAACAGGAGCGCAAGAACCGCTCCTAAACCGACACACTACGGGGGAGGTTATGATTTCGCCGATTGACCTGCTGATTCTGGTGCTTCAGGGAATTGTGATAATCTTGGTCATTAATGTAATCTTCTCGTGGATTCGCTTCGCGGGCGGGCGCGTGCCGCGTTATAACCCTGTGGTGCGTTTTATCGACCGCGTGGCGGACGCCATCCTCCTGCCGATTCGTCAGGCGCAGGATCGGCTCCTGCGTAGCGCAGGCTTAGGGTATATGCCCCTCGACCTCTCACCCCTCATCGCAATTATCTTCATCCAGTTCCTGATTTCCCTGTTGCGAGGACTGCAATGAACGAGCCGAGACGACTTACGGTACTGGAAATCGAGACCAAGAAGTTCCGCAAGCGTCTGCGGGGCTACGACCCGGCGGCGGTGGACGCCTTTTTGCAGGAGGTGGCGGCGCACTACGAGGAGGTCATCACCGAGAACCATCGGATGCGCGAGGAGCTAATCGGGCTGCGCCAGGAGGCGGATCGGTACAAAGCGATGGAGGACGCGCTGAAAGAGTCGCTGGTGCTGGCGCAGCGCAGCGCGGACGAGACGCGCAGCAACGCGCACAAGGAGGCGGAGCTGATTCTGCGCGAGGCGCAACTGAAAGCGGAGCAGATTGTGCGTGAGGCGGAGGAGCGTGCGCGTCGCCTGCTTGCCGAGACGGAGTCCATAGAAGCCCGTAAGCGTGCCGCCGTGATGGAGTTGCGCGCACTGCTGTTGACCCATCTGCAGGCGTTGGAGCCACAGGCGCAAGAGCTACTCCACGCGCTGGCGGCGACACCCGCCACCGAGCCTGCCGCCGAGAACCGTGCAGAAACCTGACGCCAGCCTACCGTCTCCGCTCCAGTCTCGCCATCGCGGCTTGCAGCGAGTCGGGGTAATCTGTTATCAGCTGCTGCAACACCGAGCGCGCGGCATCGGTCTGCCCCTGTTGTTCGAGCAGGCGTGCGCGAAGTAGAAGCCATTCAGGGCGTTCGGGGGTTTCCGAGTGGCGTGTGAGTGTTTCCAGCCAGCGCAAGGCGTGCTCGCGTGCGCGCGCCCGCTCGGCACGCTGGAACAAAGCGTGAAGCATCGGCACGCTCAGCGTGTGCAGGCGGTCTATTTCGCAAAGCAGGTCCGCAATCTGGCGTAGGTGCGCGTCGTCGCCTGTTTCGAGGGCTCGCGTAAACGCATTGGTCAGGGCGCGTTGAGCCTCGTCTAAGTCGCCCAGCATCGCCCACGCCGCGCCTTGAAGGTAGAGCGCGACCGGCTCAGGCGATGGCTGCTGCAGCAGGGGGTGCAGCCAGCGGAGGGCGTCGCCTGCCGCGCCTTGCTGGAGCGCATGCTCCGCCTGTTGGAGCAGGTACTCGCGTTCCCCCGCGGCGCCCGCGCCCCACAGCAAGGCAAGCGTCAACCCTGTGGCAAAGCCCCCTAAGTGCGCCCAGTAGCCTACTTCCGACGGCACAGGCTGTCCTGCCTCCAGAACCGCGCCGATCCCCTGTAGCACGACCCACGCCACCACGCCCACCCACATTGGAACCGCCAGCCCCCAGCGGCTCGGCGACGCCCACAACAGCCGCACGCGCCGCCGATAAAACCGCAGCGCGAAAAAGCCCACCAACCCCGAAATCGCGCCCGACGCCCCCACCAGCCCCTCCCGATACAACCCAGGCTGAATCGTCAAGCTCATCGCCCAGTGGAGACCAACCGCCCCCAAACCACTCGCCAAGTAGAGAACCAACCACCGCTTCCACCCCAGCGCACCCTCCACATACCACCCGAACGCCCCTAAAAAAAGCGCGTTTTTGAGCCAGTGGAGCCAATTCGCATGCACAAACATGCTCGCGAACGCGCTTTGGAGCGAAGGGTGGGCAGGAATAAACCCCAACGGCTCCACCGGCTGATTGCGTAGCTCAAGCCAAAGTAGAACCGCGGTGTTGACCCCCAGCATCAGCAGGGTCGCAACGCGCATGCGCACCTCAACCTAGCTTAGGAAATGCTGGCAAACGCCTCGTCGGGGATATCGAAGTTCGCGTAGGTGTGCTGCACATCGTCGTGGTCTTCGAGGGCTTCGAGTAGGCGCATGAGTTTTTGCGCCGTTTCGCCCTCCACGCGCACTGTGGTGGTCGGCGTGAGTTCCAGCCGGGCTTCGGCGATGGGCACCCCGCGCTCTTGTAGCGCCTCGCGCACGCGGTGGAAGTCCTCGACCGCCGTGATAACGCGGAAGAACTCCTCTTCCTGCCTCACATCATCCGCGCCCGCCTCCAGCGCAATCTCGAGCAGCTCCTCTTCGCTAATCGCCTCGGCAGGGATGGTAATCACTCCCTGACGCTGGAACTGCCACGCCACACTGCCCGACTCGCCCAGGTTTCCCCCATGTTTGGAAAACAGGTGGCGCAGCTCTGCTACGGTGCGGTTGCGGTTGTCGGTCATACACTCCACCATAATCGCCACGCCGCCAGGACCGTAGCCCTCGTAGGTGATCTCTTCATAGTTCACACCTTCAATCTCGCCCGTGCCCCTCTGAATCGCGCGCTTGATGTTGTCGGCGGGCATGTGGTGTTCACGGGCTTTCTCGATGGCAAGCCGCAAACGCGGGTTCGCGTCGGGATTCCCCCCGCCCAGCTTCGCTGCAACCGTAATCTCCCGCGCAAGCTTAGTGAACAGCTTGCTGCGCAGGGCGTCCTGCTTGCCCTTCCGAATGCGGATATTGTGCCACTTGGAATGTCCAGCCATCGGCGATACCTCCAGGTGTTAATAAAGATACCCGACCGACAGAGACCGCAACGCTGAGGAGCAGGCACGCAGGCTACAGCAGGAAACCGCGTGAGCGCCTCGAAATGACCCTTTGTGAACTCGACGAAGAGCCTGCAGGAAACTTATGCGCCCAACAGCATCTGCTACGGTTGCGGTCCCGCGAACCCGCAGGGGCTACACATTCGCAGCTTCGCTACTGAAAGTGGCGAACTGATTGCCGAGTGGCAGCCCCAGCCGCACCATCAGGCGTTTCCGGGCGCGTTGAACGGCGGCGTCATCGGCACGCTGCTGGACTGCCACTGCAACTGGACGGCGGCATACCACTTGATGACCACGCAGGGGCTGGACCACCTCCCCGCCACCGTCACCGCCGAGTATACGATTAGGATGCTACGCCCGACGCCTGTGGACGCGCCCGTGCAGCTGCGCGCCCGCGCTGTGGAGACGCAGGGGAGTAGAGTCATCGTGGAGGGCGAGCTGATTGCCAAAGGCGAGGTATGCGCGACCTGCCGCGGCGTGTTCGTCGCGGTCAAGCCCGGACACCCCGCCTACCACCGCTGGGAGTAGCCGCTCTACAGACCCTGACGCTTCATCTCGGCGGCGA
>CALAMM010000098.1 GCA_937925775.1 uncultured Fimbriimonadales bacterium | reverse complement strand
GTCGGCGGGGACGCCGACGCTACGGGGTTGGGCGTGCTGCGTAGCGTCAGCGTCTCGCTGACGAAGAAAATGCCGACGCTACGATTTCGTCGGCGGGGACGCCGACGCTACGCGATGTGGCTTGGACATTCTTGTCCAAGCAGTTCTCGTCGGCGAGGACGCCGACGCTACGACGCCAAGGCGGGTGCGACGACATTCCTGTCGTCGCGGGTTTTCTCAGCGGTGTTGCGACGCCAAGAAAGGCGTCGCACCCGTGCTTGCGTGGCTTGGACAGTCTTGTCCAAGCAGTTCTCGTCGGCGGGGACGCCGACGCTACGGGTTTGGGTTTTGTCGGCGGGGACGCCGAGGCTACAAGTAGGGGGCATGTGGCGAAGCGCAGGGAATCAGCACTCGCGCAGGTAATCCAACACCTGCTGCGCCAGTTTGCGTGTCATCGTCGGCACGGAAGCGAGTTCCTCTAAACTCGCTTCACGAATGCGCTCAACCGAGCCGAACAGGCGTAGCAACATCCTCTTACGGCGGGGTCCGATGCCTGGGATCTCGTCCAACGGCGATTTGACAGCCCGCTGCTCGCGCAGCTTGCGGTGGTAGCTGAGGGCGAATCGGTGTGCCTCGTCGCGGATACGCTGGAGCAGGTGCAACGCTTTGCTGTGGCGCGGCAGTTCCAGTGGCTCGTCAACATTCGGCAGGATGATGAGTTCGTGTCGCTTAGCAAGCCCGACAGCAGGGATTTCAAATCCGAGCGCGTGGATTGCTTCGAGCGCGGCGTTCAGCTGCCCCTTACCCCCGTCGATGAGCATTAGGTCGGGGAGCGTGCGCCACTTTTCGTCGCCCGACAGTGCCTCGCGTAGACGACGGGTGATGACCTCCTGCATCATCGCGAAATCATCGGGGCTTTCAGGGTGCCACTTGATACGGAACCGTCGGTAGTCCGACTTTTTCGGTTGCCCGCCCTCGAACACCACCATGCTGCCAACAGGCGCGATGCCCTGAATGTTGGAGATGTCATACGCTTCGATGCGCTGGGGGGGATGGGGCAGGTTGAGGGCTTCTTGCAGCTCCAAGATTGCGGACTCCAGCCATTCGCTTTGGAGTTCCAGTTCCTCACGCAAGCTCTGCAGGGCAAGTTCGGCGTTATGTGCCGCCATTTCCAGCAGTTGGGCGTCCTCGCCCCGGTGGGGCACGCGGATCTCGACGCCGCGCCCCCGCTTTTGGCGCAGCCACTGGGCGATAATCTGTGCTTCCGTGATTTCGTAAGGCAGCAGGATTTTGTCGGGCACTTCGGGCGCGTCCTGATAGTATTGCTTTAAGAACTCGTTCATAATCGCGTTGGGGTTCTCCTCCGCGCCCTCCGTGAGAAAGAAGGTACGCTGTCCGAGTAGTTTTCCGTTGCGGATAAAGAACATCTGCACGCAGGCGCCGCGCTCATCTTTCACCAGCGCGATCACATCCTCGTTCACGCCCTCGGCCTGCACGACCTTCTGGCGTTGCAGCACCTCCTGCAGGGCGTGGATTTGGTCGCGCAGCTTCGCCGCGCGTTCGAACTCCAAGTTCTCGGCAGCTTGCTCCATCTGCGCAGTAAGCTGCTCTATCAGGTCATCGCCTTTCCCCTCCAAGAAAAGCGCGACTTGCTGCACGATTTGGCGGTACTCGTCGGGGTTCGCTCGCCCCGCGCACGGCGCAAGACAGCGTCCCATATGATAATACAGGCAGGGGCGTTGCTTCGGCTCCCCGTCCCAGACCTTGCCGCAAGGGATTAGCGGAAAAGTACGGTGCAGCAGCTGATGCACTCCCCACACCGCACTTGAGTTGGCAAACGGCCCGAAGTAGCGATTGCCGTCTTGGCGGACGCGGCGTGTGACCAGCAATCGGGGGAACTTCTCGCGCACTGTGAGGCAGAGGTAGGGATACGACTTGTCGTCGCGCATCAACACATTGTAGGGCGGGCGGTACTTCTTGATGAGGTTGCACTCCAGAATCAACGCCTCAAGTTCAGTGTCGGTGACAATCCACTCCAGGTCGGCGATTTTGCGTACCATGCGGGCGGTTTTGGGAGTGTGCTGGGCGGACTTCTGAAAATACGAGCGCACGCGCTGGCGCAGGTTGACCGCCTTGCCCACATACAACACACCGCCCTGCGCGTCCTTGAAGAGATAACAGCCCGGTTGCTTGGGCAGGGTCTTGAGCTTCGCCTGCAGCGCGGGAGGCATATCGCCCTATAGTGTACCTGCTCTATGCGCGTTTATCGCACATACAGCTCCCACTTAATCCGCGCCATGAGGTAGCTCAGTACCGACTCGGCGCCGCGGTTGAGGTTCACACCCAGCGCATTCAGCCCATCGTACACGGCGCCCGTTTCTGGGTCGTAGAGCGCCATCTGGTTGATATTGTCGCCGTGGTACCACATCAGGGCGCGCTGGGCGTACTGCAGGAACGGTTTATACCGATCCAGTGCCTGCCAAGCATCCAGAAACGCCTCCACCGTTGCCCCTGCACACACGGGCTGCTGGTCAAACACCGCGCGGGTTCTGCCACGCACATACCAGCCCTCGGTTCCCACCGCGTTGAAATAGCCTGTCTCAGCGAAGGTGGTCTGCGCGAGGAACTCGAACGCTTCACGGGCGTATCGCACCCACTCGGGCGTCTGCGTGCGCACGCCGCAGAGCATCAGCGCTTGCGGGAGGCGTGGATTCTCATAAGTCAGGAAGTTTTCGAACCAGCGCCAATCGGGAGCGCGTGTCGCCTCGTAGAGTTGCGCCAGCTCGCGCCCGTAGTGGAGTAGGCGGAAGGGATGGTCGTCGGCGAGCGCCATGAACGCCAACGCTCGCGGGGAGCCGAGCGCACGGGCATGGCGCAGGGCACCCTCCAGCAGACGCTGTGCCCGATGCGCCCACTCGGTGTCGGGCAGGAGCTGAGTCAGGGTCAGTAGCCCCCACACAGTTCGCCCGTGCGAATCCTCGCTGCCGACCTCGTCAATCCAGGCACCCTCTGCATTGCGAAAGTTGTGGAACCGCCCGTTCTCCAGCTGCGCCGCCTCGATATACTGAAGGCAGACCTCGATAAGCTGGGCGGGGAACTCGCTGTCGTGCGGCGCGAGCCACGCAGGTTGCTGCGGCGCGAGCCGATAGAGCCACGCGCCGACAATCAACCCCCGTGCCTGGTCATCAATCGAGAAGCCATGCTCCACCCACGGCTCGGCATAGCGCGTGTGCTGCCAAATTCCAAGTGGTGTGAGCAAGCGTTGGAGATGGTCCAGCCTCACCTTAGGCAACGACAGACGCATACGGCTTAATTGTACCTAACGGGGTAGAATCTGCAGGAGCTTGTCCTTATGCGTCGTTTTCACATCGGCTCGGTGGAATGGTCGCCGCCGCGTGTACCGCTTCAGCTGCCGTTCGGGTTCGGCTCGCTGGGCTGGCTGGCACACCTGATCCGCAAGCACAAACTCGACCTGCTGGAGGTCGACCTCGCGCCGGTGGCGGAGGCGTGCTACGCCTACTGGCGCGAGGCAGGCGATATGGACGAAGCTGCCGATGCCCTCGCGGTAGTGGCGTACTTGACCGAGCGCAAGGCAGTGCGCCTGCTCGCGCCCGAACCTGAACCTGAATCGGACGAAGAGGCCGAGTCGTTTGAACTCTCGCGCTTGCCCGACTCGTACCTGCCTATCTTGGAATGGCTTCGTCAGCGCGAGGGGGAACGGATGCAGATTTTCTTTCGGGGCGGTGCGATTGACCCTCGCGAGTATGAACTTCCCCCTGAATTCGGCGCGGCGCTGCCCGACCAGCTCTGGCTCGCCTTCAAACGCCTCCTGGAGCAGCGCCTACCCCCGCCGACCGCCATCCCTCACCGACGCTACTTCTCCATCCACGCCCGCATGATAGAGATCCGCGAGCGACTGAACCGCGCCCTGCGTCCCATCCCGTTCGATACCTTCGCGAGCGATGCCCTCGATGTGATGGACTTGCTGGTCTCGTTCCTTGCGATGCTGGAGCTGTGGCGTCTGGGACAGGTAGAGGTGCGTATCGACGAATCGGGGGCGCTATGGCTCGAAGCGCAAGATGTCGCGTAGGCGCGGCACACGGCTCTTGCCTCCTACTTTCAATCTCCAGCAGGATGGCTCTTGCCCCAGCCGCTGGGACGATTGTACGCCGCGCCTTGTTGGCAGCGAGT
This sequence comes from uncultured Fimbriimonadales bacterium, assembly GCA_937925775.1. Taxonomy (GTDB): domain Bacteria; phylum Armatimonadota; class Fimbriimonadia; order Fimbriimonadales; family GBS-DC; genus GBS-DC. The sequence goes on along the minus strand of CALAMM010000098.1, from coordinate 4,795 downwards.
GCCTCCCACCGAGTATCTCGCGAGGTATAATCCCTGCTGATGCTGACGCCAGAGACTCCCAAGATGTGGGGCGGGCGGTTCGAGGGGAGCCTCTCGCCCGATGCCCAAGCGTATTCGTTCTCGCTCCAATACGATGCTCGGCTCTGGAAACAAGAGCTCCATGCCAGCGTCGCCCACGCCCGCATGATGGGCATCACAGGGATGCTCAGCCCGCACGAGGCGAATCGTATCGTGGACGCCCTGTTGGAGATTCAGGCTGAAATCGAGGAGGGCGCGTGGTTCCCTCACGAGGAGTACGAGGACATCCACACGGCGATAGAGGCGCGTCTGTATGAGAAGATTGGTGCGCTGGCGGGCAAGCTGCACACGGGGCGCAGCCGCAACGACCTTGTGGCAACGGAGGTGCGGATGTGGTTGCGCGAGCGCACGACCGACCTCGCCCGCGCCCTGCTGGAACTGTGCCACCAACTGATGCATCTCGCCGAGCAACACAAGGCGACGCTCATGCCAGGGCTGACCCATCAGCAGCACGCGCAGCCCGTGACGCTGGGACACCACCTGATGGCGCACTGCTGGGCACTCATTCGCGACCTATCACGCTTGGCGCAGGCGGGCAACCGCATGAACTTCTGTCCACTGGGCGCAGGCGCGCTGTCGGGCACAACTTTCCCGATTGACCGCGAGCTGCTCGCCGCCGAACTCGGATTCGACTCGCCCCTCCCCAACAGTATGGACGCCGTGTCCGACCGCGATTTTGTGGCGGAGTACCTGTTCGTGAGCGCCATGCTGATGGTGCATCTCAGTCGCCTTGCGCAGGAACTCATCCTGTGGGGAACGCCTGAATATGGCTATGTGGAGCTGTCAGAGGAACACACGACAGGCAGCAGCCTCATGCCCCAGAAAAAGAATCCCGACATCGCCGAGCTGGTTCGCGGGCGCAGCGCACTTGCCATCGGCAACCTGACGGCGATGCTCGCGCTGCTGAAAGGGCTGCCGCTGACCTACAACCGCGATTTACAGGACGACAAGCCCCTGCTGTTTGCCACGCTGGACATGGTGATACCGTCTGTGCGTCTGATGTGCGCGATGCTGGAGAAGGCGCACTGGCGCACGGAGCGGATGCGCGCCGCGCTTCAGGGCGATTTCTCCACCGCGACGGAGCTGGCGGATTACCTGGTGCGCAAAGGCTTGCCGTTCCGCGAGGCGCATCACATCGTGGGGCGGATTGTGCGCGAGTGCCTCCAGCAAGGCATCGGGCTGGAGAACCTCACGCTGGAGCAGCTCCAGCGTCATCATCCGCGCTTTGAGCAGGACGCGCTGGAGGTGATTGACCCCGAGCGCGCTGTGCGCGCCCGCACGCTCTTGGGAGGAACCGCGCCCGAATCGGTTGCCCACCAGATCGAGCAAGCCAAGCACTGGCTGGCTACAATTGAGCATCAACTGAACGAGCTGCTGCACTCGAACGGATGACGCACTGGCTTCGAAGCGAGGCGTGGCGACTGCGCTGGCTGCCGTTCCTAACGGCGACGGCAGGCGTCGTGGCGCTGTTTTTACTGCAGGAGGTTCCCTTGCTCCGCCGCCACGCGCTGCTGCTGGCGCTGCTGGCAGGGCTGGGGTTCTTTCTGCCTGCCGTGCGCCACCGCCTGCTCATCCTCTTCGCCTACGGGCTGGGACTCTACTTTATCATCAAGTCGGTCGCTACATGGGTGGACTTGCCCATCGGCGGGCTGGGCACGGTCGAGCGGTTGCTCTGGTTCGTGTTGGGCATACTCTGCCTCATCAGCGCACTGGGGATAGGGCAACGCCACCCGCCAGCGTGGGCAGTCGCGCTGCTGATGGTCGCGCTGGGACTCTACTTCAGCAACTACACCTACGCCCATTACCTCCAAAACAACTGGCTGCAGGTGATGGCAGGCGTCGGGCTGACAGGCGCAGCGTTCTGGCACGCGGCGACCGTCTGGGTGGAAGCCGAGCCGAGCCGTCGCGAGGCTCAGTCCGTCGACTCCACCGTGCGAAACAGCGGATCCAGCACCTCTGAATATTGATGTTCAATCGCCGCGAAGGTCAAATCCAGCGCGAGCGTCCACAACAGCATCACGGCTTTCTCCGCAGGCAACTCCAGCACATCGACGAAAAACTCTTTCATCACCTCTTCATAAGTGCGGGCGCTCTCTTCGGGCATCACATATCGCTCGCTGTAGCGTCGTTGATGGTCCCACGCCTCCTGCTGGAGCTTGTCCAAGAACTCTCGCACATTGGCTGGCGTGGCGTTTTGCAGTTTGGGACCGAACTCCGCTTCCACTCGTTGTCGAAACTCTTCCAGTCGCACGGACGCACCTCGGCTGAATTGTACCTAATCTGCAGTTCTGCAAGTCCTTCTTCCAACCCCAGTCGGACGATGGGGACGCCTATCGATCGGTGCCCAGCCCCAGTTGGCTTTCGTTGGGTCGGTCGTTCTGGATAGCCCAGATAATCCAGTTGCGTTCGTTGCCTGCGAAGTCGACAGTTGGGGGATAGGAGTCGTTGCCGCCTGCGTCCAAGAACAGCCCCAGGGCGAAGCCGCGCTCGCGCAGGGTTCCTCGCCCGATGGGGTTCGCCCTGCCGAAGTTCGCCTCGTTGCGTCGCGCTTGGTAGAGGTCGTCGCCCGCGAGTTCGACGAAGATCCCGATGCCGTTCGCGTTCGCGCCGCCGAGCGCGAGGCTGGGTGCGTTATATTCGTCGTTGCCTTCAAAATCGATAAGGTAGCCGATGGCGAAGTCGTGCCCTGCGCCCATCGCCATGTTCATCGAGGCGAGGTAGCGGTCGTTGCCGAGTCGGTCTTCGAGGTAGCCAAGAGCGAAGTGTGCGCCTGCGCCCTGCACATACCAGACGCCCTCGCGCACATCGTCGCCCTGCAGGTCGATGAGCAAGCCGACACCGCCCCAGTAGCCGACACCCTGCCCAAACACCCCACAGAGATAGCGATCGTTGCCCTGCACATCGATCAGGACGCCGACGCCACCTGCCCAAGAGCGTCCGTCGAGGTAGTCGGCGCGTCTGCCGTAGCCCGCGCCCTGCGCGAAGCTCACATTCCGTTCGGCGGTCTGCGGCGATGGGAACTCGATGGGGGTCGGATGCGCGGTATAGGTATCATCGCTCAGGGCGTCGAGTAGCAAGCCGAAGCCTTTCACTGCGCCGAAGCCCTGCGACTCGTAGAAGCAGGCGTACTGGTCGCGCCCTTCTCGGTCGATAAGTGCGCCGATGCCCGCCAGCGCGGCGCCCTGAGCGAAGGCGTAGGCATCGTAGACATCGTTCCCCTGCAGATCGATGAGCATGCCGACGCCGTATCGCGCCGCGCCCAGCCCCGCTGACTGCGTGCGGTAGAGGTCGTCCCCAGCAAGGTCGGCGAGGACGGCGTAGCCAAGCGTTGCGCCGCCGAACGCTACACCGCTCTTGCCTGCGCGCTGCTCACGCTCGACAAGCGGCTTCTGGAGCGTCTCTAAGTCGTCGGCGTAGCGGTCGTTGCCCGCGAGATCGATAAGAAACGACACGGCGTTCTCCAGCGAGAGGGTCGCCGCGCCGCCAAAGTAGGTATCGTCGCCCCCTGTGTCGATGAGCAAGAGGTACGGCTGGCGTGGGTGGGTGTCGTTCGCACCGCCGCAGAGCCGAATGCGTCCCCACGGCGTGTCGATGTTCACCTCGAACGGCTGGCTCAGTGCCTCTTTCGTGGGGGCGTCGGCTTTCTGGAGGGTTTCGATGACTTGCTGGGTGGCGAGGATGCAGTCGTGCCCGCCCGTCAGCAGGCGCGGTAGGTCGACTTTCTCCAGCGCACGCTCCAGCAGGAGCAGCTCGGGGCTTGGTTCTGCGCTGCTCAGTGTCGCTTCGAACTCTTTGATGGACGCATGGAGCCGTTGGAACAGGGCGTTTTGCTCGTCGGGGGTCAGCTCGCGCAGGGCGGTGTCGCGCCAGCGCCGCGCCTCGATGGCAGTGTACACGAGGAACGCCGCCTGACGCTGCACAGAGTCGGGCACCACCTGCTTCGCTTGCTGGAGCTGCTGGCGCACAGCGGGCGGAACGGGCACATTCGCCTGTCGGTAGAGTTCCAGCGTCGCCTTCTCCAGCGCGTCGGGGGCGTTCGCCTGCTCACGCAGCGGCTGCAACGGGTCGCCGACGAGAGTGCGCCGCATAGAGACGCCAATCACGCTCGCGCCCGATTCCACCACCGTCACGGGGCGACCCACTGCCCCCACCAGACTGTTGCGCAATCGCTCCGCGTAGTACGGCAGACGCAGCGGGTCGCGGCGCAGCATCTCGAACAGGGGCGTTGTGTGCTGCGTGCGGAAAAAGTAATCGAACAGGCTTGGGTCGAACCGCACCTCTTGGGGAGTCAGGTTTGCCTGCGCCAGCGTCTCTTTGAACCAGGCATCGGGCTGCAACTGTCCGAACGCCGTCGCCGACAACCACACGCAGCACAACACAGGGCGGATGCGCATGGAGCATCGATTCGGTAGTTCCGCGCGAGTTCCTGCGCTGGGTTGATGCTCTCTCTGGGAACATCGGTATCAGGTATCTTTTATATTGCTCAATCTATGACAGGGAATGTGCTGGCGGCGCGTTATGAGTTGCTGGAGCAGCTTTCGGAGGGGCTGCTGTTTCATGTCTATCGCGCTCGCGATTTGACTCGTTCGCGCGTGGTGACGCTGAAAGCCGTGCGTGCGCCCTATGGGAGCAATCCGACCCTGCTGGACGCGCTGCAGATGGCGCTCGATTCACGGCGTCGGCTGCGCAGTCCGCACCTACTGGAGCTCTACGACGC
>CALAMM010000097.1 GCA_937925775.1 uncultured Fimbriimonadales bacterium | reverse complement strand
CCTTGAACGGAATGTGATTGTAGACGGCACTGCCCCCACCAACTGGGGTAATTTCAGCCCTGCAAGCTGGGTAAACACCCAGACGCCCACCTGCAGTATCCAGGTACAGGATGTTCTGGCAGGGTTGAACACAAGCGCGCTCTACTACTGGTACTACACACCCAGCACAGGCGTTCAAGGGCCGTTCAGCGCGACCACCAGCGCGCCCAACGGCACGACTGCGCTGGCGACCATCAACGCGCCGAATGTGCCGTTCAATACGGACAGCACGGGCAGTCAAGCGCAGGTTTACTTCCGCGCTTACGACCGTGCGGGCAACTTCAGCGACAGCAGCTGGCAGCAGGTACGCATCGATACCGTTGCACCAATCGAGTGGCAGAACTTCGCCCCCAGCGGTACCATGTTCGGAACCCGCATCACCTGCACGGTGCAAGTGCGCGATGTGGCGTCGGGACTGAATGTGGGGCAGGGTTATTATCGCTACTCGACCAACGGCGGCGCGACATGGTCGGCTTGGACGCTCGGCAGCACGACGGGCGCGAACGGCTCCACCGCGTTCCAGACCATCACGGCTCCGAATGTGCCCTTCCCGAACGCCAGCACGACCCAGAACCTCATCCAGTTCGCCATTCGGGACATGGCAGGCAACTGGGGCTACAGCCCGACCTACACGGTGAGTACGACCAACACTTTCACCCTCACGCACGGAAGTGCAACCTACACCGTGCGCAACGCATTTGGTACAGCCTTCCGTGAAGGTACTCTGGGCGGTCTGACCGACTTCAACGCGGGCAGCGGCGACCGTATGTTCCAACAGTGGTGGTGGTACCGCACGCAGGGTTCGAACCGCGAGTTCGCCCTGTCGAACCTCGTCTCGCACAGTCGACCAAGCGCCGATAGGATAATCCTCGTCTACGAGGAGCCTGTAGACACAGATCCTGCCCAAGCCTATCGTTTCCAAATCGAGTACCGCTTGGAGAGCGTCGGCGCGGGCGCCGCGCGAGTCGCTGTCAGCTACACGGCGACGAACCTCACGACCAACACACGCACGCTCCACCTGTTCCACTACGCTGATTTCTACGCAGGTACCGCAAGCGACACCATCGATGTGCTGAACGCAGGGCGCATTCGCCAGATGTTCGGCAGTGGTGGCTGCGCGGAGCTGAACGCGACCCCTGTTGCGAACCGCTGGGAAGTGGGCGTGCATCCCACCCTACGCGACAAACTGACCAACACGGCTGCAGACGACCTCTCTAACGCCAACTCCGCCACCGGCAGTGTCACGGCGGCGATGCAGTGGACTCGTACACTCGCTGCTTCTGGTTCGTTTAGCGGGGTCGTCGTGCAATCGCTCAACACCTCACGACTCACGGGCGATGCCAACGGCGACTGCATCGTGGACGACGCCGACCTGTTGGAAGTGCTGTTCAACTTCGGCGCTACGGGCAACACCACAGCAGACCTGAACTGCGACGGCATCGTGGACAACGCCGACCTACTCATCGTGCTGTTTAACTTCGGCAGCAGCTGCTGAGGTGAATAGAGGGCATGGAGTCTCCTGAATCTGCAGGAACTCTATGCCCTCTTCAAATGCAGAGCGACCTCGCAAGGATTCTGAACAGGTAGCCTCCGCTCATCTGAGTGGAGCAAGAGACATCTATTCACCCAGCGTTATAGCGCAGGCAGCTCCATATCGCTACTGTGTCCAGGAAACATCTTCGAGGTGGGGTCAATTAGGCTCTTGGCGTGGTTAACCGCCGTACACACTTCGCCGACGCCTGTTGCGATGAGTTTGAGCTTGCCCGGATGCGTGCACACATCCCCCGCAGCGTACACGCCCGGCAGGTTCGTCTGCATATATTCGTTCACAACAATCTGATTGCCCTGCAGCGTAAGCCCCCAGTTCTTGATTGGTCCGAGCGTTGCCACGAAGCCTAAGTTCAAAATCACGGCATCCACATCCAGCGTGATTTCTTCCTGCGTCTTGTTGTGGAAGATGACCGCGCGTTCGAGTTTTCCATTCCCGCACACACGGCGCACTTCGTAGGGGGTCAGCACCCTCACGGGCGAACGGCGCAGTTCCTGCACGCTCTGTTCGTGGGCGCGGAACTCCTCGCGACGGTGAATCAGCGTGACCTCCTGCGCTATCGGATACAAATTCAACGCCCAGTCCACTGCCGAGTCGCCACCGCCAACAATTAGCAGTCGCTTGCCCACAAAAGCCGACTTATCGCGAACGCCGTAGTAGACGCCGTTGCCCTCGAACGCGGCGATCCCCTCAGCGTTCAGCTTGCGTGGGGAGAACGCGCCTGCGCCCGCGCAGATGACCACCGTGCGCGTGTGATGGACAACGCCTTTGTCCGTCGTAATCGCCCAGCCGTCGTCGGTGCGCTGCAGGGTCTCGGCGCGTTCCTCAAGGCACACTGTCGGCTTGAAACGCATCGCCTGCCGTATCATCTGCGCAGCAAGGTCTTTCGCCAGCACTTCAGGGAAGCCCGGCATGTCATATACATACTTCTCAGGATAGAGCGCAGTGAGTTGCCCTCCGAGTTCGGGCAGGCTGTCGATGATTTTAGTGCGCATTCCTCGCAAACCTGCGTAGAACGCCCCGAACAGTCCTACAGGGCCGCCGCCGATAATCGTGATGTCATACAGGTCAGGGTGCATACCACAAAATTCTACCCCAAACCCCCCAAATTAGGACTAAAGTCCCTAACATTTGCGCATTCGATGGGTGTATGATTAGGGCGATAGGCAGGCACAAGGGGTGGCACTTGAGGGATGTTTCAGTGCTTCGTGGGTTGAAGCGCCACTCGGAACCGCGCCGTTGCTTGGGTCGAGACGCTTTTGTCGCATAACCGAGACAGGGCAAAGTCCCTGCCGTGCCTGCCAACCCCGAGGGGAGCTACCAGCCTCCCCTCGGGTTTTTTTTCAGAGGCTATCTTAGATAGTGAGCGAATTACCCTCACCCCCAACTCCTTCCTGCGTGCATCGGCGTTCGCCCCCCTCCCTCACGACGCAGGAGGGGGCTGGGGGTGAGGGCAGCAGCAGCGCCTCAAGCCATCCAGCACAGGGAAACGCGCAGAAAACCCCCTGTGTTCCCCACATAGCCTCTCAGACAGTGCATGGGAAAGTCAGCGCGCTGCTTCCTCGGTCTTCAGATTTCGAAGCGCCTTCGCCGTCTCTTCGGGCAGCGTGTCGTTGATGAAAACGCCTGCGCCTGCCTCGGAGCCTGCAAGATACTTGAGTTTATCACGGGTACGGTATGGCGGGTAGAACTCGATATGGAACTGCCAGTAGGGATACTCTGCGCCGTCGGTGGGGCGAGGATGCTGCGCCATGATGTAGGGTAGCGAGAAGCCCCAAAGCGCGTCATAGCGTTGTAGCGTGTCTTTGAGGATGCGTGCTAACCCCTCTATCTCTGGATCTGTCAGATCGAGCAGGTCGCGTCGCGGCGCTTCGGGAACGAGATAGACCTCATAGGGGTACCGCGCGAAGAAGGGAACGAACGCGACCCAGCCCTGCAGCCGCTGCACAATCCGCCTGCCGTCGTCCAGTTCACCCCGCACGATTTCCAACAGCAGGTTGCCGCCAGTGGCTTCGTAATGACGGCACATCGCAGCCCGTTCACGCTCGATTTTGGGCGGAATGAACGGGTAGGCGTAAATCTGACCGTGAGGATGACTGAGTGTCACGCCGATTTCGCGTCCTTTGTTCTCAAAAATGAACACATACTGCACTTCAGGGCGTGCGCCCAGCTCGGCGTAGCGGTCGCGCCAAACATAGATCAACTGCTGAATGCGCTCCAGCGGTAGCACCGCGAGGGTGGCGTTGTGGTCTGGCGTGTAAAGCACCACCTCACACACGCCATAAGACGGCAAGACAGGCGAGAACGGCGTCGGAGCCACAGCAGGCGCAGGGGGCTCGCGTAGCAAAGAGGGAAAGCGGTTCTCGAACACGACGATTTCGTAAGTCGGTTCGGGCACTTCCGTGGGCTCCCCTCCTGCGCGCGTCGGGCAGAGAGGACAATACTCTGGCGGCGGGTGGAAAGTGCGCTCCTGACGATGCGTTGCCGTGATGACCCATTCCTGCAACAGCGGATGCCAACGCAGCTCAGACATACCTCACGAGAATACCCCATTCCAACCTAAGCCCTCTTCAGCCCCCGCGGAACTTCATCCCCCAAAAATCCCCCGAAATTCGGGCAAATTTGCCCTCAAAACCCCCAAACTTTAGCAGGAATCCAGTACGAGACCAGGTAAATTAGGCACAACACAGGTTCGCGCAACCTGTGAATCCATTCATAGGAGGGAGGCGTATGCAATTCTACAGCGTGAAAGAGCGCAAGATGGTCGAGGTACCTGACAATCAGGTGAAGACCCAGAAGTATGAGCGCACCACGAAATCAGGAAAGAAGCAGGTGCGCTACGCCCTGAAAGCCGAGTACAACGGACAAAAGCTCACGAAGTTCGTTGACGAGGCGACCTACAAGAAGTTCGGTGGCAAGTAAGGGCGATCTATTGGGGGGAGCCTGACCGCCTCGCGCAGGCGTAGGGTTCCTCTCCCCGCTTCCTTTGCCGCGTCTAAGAGATCTTGCGGTCAGGTGATACCGAGTGCGGATGCGCGCCCTGTTTGCACAATAGATGGCACAACAGGGTAAACTTTAGCTCGTGAGTACGCTAACGCTGTCTGAGCCGACGCTGCCACCGATTATCGCGCGCGTGTGGCTCGATGAGCGCAAAATCAAACGCAAGGTTCGGCAAATCGCACGGCAGATTGACCGCGACTACGCGGGGCTAACACCTCACTTAGTCACGGTCATGAAGGGCGGGGTATTCTTCCTAACTGACCTTGCCCGCGCCCTGACAGTGCCCCACACGCTCGACTTCTTAGCCATCACCAGCTACGGTCCCCAAACCCAGTCGGGCGAGGTGCGCATTACGAAAGATTTGGACGAACCTATCGCAGGCAGGCATGTGATTATCGTGGAAGATATTCTGGACACAGGGTTGACGCTGGCGTACATCTACAAGAATCTGGAGCGTCGCAAGCCTGCAAGCCTCAAAGTATGTGTGTTCTTGGATCGCCCCTACCGACGGCTTATCGACATCCCGATTGCCTACAAAGGCTTCGACGCGCCCGACGAGTTTCTGGTGGGCTACGGGCTGGACTGGCGACAGCAGTATCGGAGCCTCCCGTATATTGGGATTATCAAGCCTGAGGTGCTTCGGGCGGAGATGAACGGTTGAGCCTATGCGTTCCAGCGCCGTTGTGTGGGTTGCGATGCTGCTCATAGTGGTGCTGTTCGCAGCATCCTTGGTGGCGGCGTATCAGATGAGTGGTGGCGGGGCGATTACAGGCGCGAACAAGCCCGTCATCCCACCAGAGTACCTTGTGGTAGACTCCGCCGATTTAGTGATTGAAGGATGTATCGCGCCGTTGCCGTCGGGCGAGCAGGAAGTGCGCCTCCGACTCTACAACACGGCGCTCACTGCCTTGCGCGATATCCAGATGGAGGTGGAGTTAGATGGCAAGCCGCCTAAGTCGCCCCAGTCGCCTATCCAAATACGCCGTTTCCCACGCAGGCAACAGCCCGTAGTGCGCCTGCTGTTCGAGAAGACGGAACAGCCAGTGCTTCGCGTCAACCTTCGGTATCACTGGGGGCTGATGGGTTCGGGAGCAGGAGCAGTTCAAGGTAGTAAACGATTAGCGCGCTGCCCGTAGCTGCCTACTCACCTCCCCAGCCAGCTCGTCATAATCCACGCAGGATCATCTCTATCGCCTCTTTGTGCTTGGTCTCGTCCGAGATGATCTCCTCCAGGTCGTTCACCAGCCCGAAGTCGCCGAGTTGTTCCGCCTGCTCGCGCCGCTGCAGATAGCGGGCAATCGTCTCCTCCTCCGCCCGATGCACATTCAGCAGCATCTGCTTCAGGTCGCTGGCGGGGGGCACAGGCGTAGGCGTGGTGACGGGTGTCCCGCCCAGCGCTGCGATTTTGTTCGCCAGATACTCTGCATGGCGCAGCTCGTCAGGCACTTCGCGCATAAAAAACTCCTTCATCTCCTCGCGATGGATCCCCGTCAC
>CALAMM010000096.1 GCA_937925775.1 uncultured Fimbriimonadales bacterium | reverse complement strand
ATGGCCTCGCGGAGCGTCGCCTGCGCGTGCTGAAGGGTTGCCTCTGTGCGGGCGTGGACGCGAAACACAGGCTCGCCTGCCTGCACGGGGTCGCCGACGCTTTTGAGTACCTCCACGCCGACGGCAGGGTCGATGGAATCCTCTTTTTTCTGTCTGCCTGCGCCGAGCTGCAGGCTGGCGAGGGCGACCTTGCGTGGATGCACCTGCGCCACATACCCCGTTTGGGAGGCGGTCATTTCCACCACGAGGGGGGCTTGGGGCAACAGCGCAGGGTTCTCCACCACGCGCGGGTCGCCCCCCTGCGCTTCCACCATCTGCTGGAACTTATGCAAGGCGTCGCCCGATTGGAGCAGCCTCTGCGTGCGTGCTATGCCCGCCTCGAAGTTCGGCTCCAGCCCGCACAGCATGAACGCCTGTGCGCCCAGATGCACAACGAGTTCGCGGAAGCGTGGGTGCGCGTGCCCGTCGGGGCGGAGGGTCTCGATCGCCTCGCGCACCTCTAAGGCGTTGCCGACGGTGTAGCCCAGGGGTTGGCTCATGTCGGTCAGCACCGCGTGGACGCGCCGACCTGCGCCAGTACCGATGCGGATAAGCGTCTGCGCCAGCGTCTCGGCACGCTCGCGCGTGGGCATGAACGCGCCTGCACCCACCTTCACATCCAGCAGGATGTGGCGCGCTCCGCCCGCCAGCTTTTTGCTCATGATGCTCGCGGCGATGAGAGGGATGCTCTCCACCGTTGCCGTGGCGTCGCGCAGGGCGTAGAGCATTTTATCGGCGGGCGCAAGGCTCGCCGACTGACCCGCTAAACAGCACCCGATGCGCTTCACCTGCGCAATCATCTCCTGCGCGGTAAGCTCCGTCCGATAGCCGGGGATGCTCTCCAGCTTGTCTACCGTGCCGCCTGTAAAGCCCAGCCCGCGCCCTGACATCTTCGCAAGCGCAATCCCACCAGATGCCAGCAGGGGCACTAACACAAGGCTGGTCTTGTCGCCCACACCGCCTGTGGAGTGCTTGTCGAGCGTGGGCACAGCGATGTCGCTCAAATCCAGCTGCTCGCCCGACGCCGCCATGATTTCCGTGAGCGCGAGCGTCTCCGCGTCGGTCAGCCCGTTGAGATAGCACGCCATCAGCCACGCGGCAACCTGATAGTCGGGCACCTCGCCGCGCACATAACCCAGCACAATCTGCTCAATCTCTGCGCGGGTGAGCTCCGCGCCGTCGCGCTTTTTGGCGATAATCAGTGGAATCACGACGGAAAATATACCCTCCCGAACGCTTTAGCAGGAAACGGCACGACCTTGCCGAATCCAAATCATGTCGAAGGCGACACGCTACACGAGGTGATAACTATGGATCGGAATCTGGGCATGGATTTTGTACGAGCGACTGAGGCAGCAGCGCTGAGTGCAGGTCGTTGGGTTGGCAAGGGCGACCGTCATGCGGTGGATCAAGCGGCGTGCGAAGCGATGCGCCGCGCGCTGGGCGACATCGACATGAAGGGCGTCGTGGTGATTGGTGAGGGCGAGCGCGACGAAGCCCCGATGCTCTACATCGGTGAGGAACTGGGCACGGGCAACGGCTACGCCGTGCAAATCGCCGTCGACCCCGTGGAGGGCACAAACCTCGTCGCCACTGGGCAGCCCGGCGCGATTAGCGTCGTGGCCGCAGCCATCGAAGGCGAGGGCAAACTGCTCCGCGCCCCTGACATCTATATGGACAAACTGGTGGTGGGGCCTGCCGCGAAAGGCGCGGTGGACATCACCCTGCCCCCGCGAATGAACCTGAAGGTCATCGCCAAGAGCTTGGGCAAGGAGGTTCAGGATTTGACGGTGGGCATGCTCGATCGCCCGCGCCATGAGCAGCTGATTCGCGAGATTCGGCAGGCAGGCGCACGGATTCGGCTGGTTTCCGATGGTGATCTCTCACTGGCGTTGGAGGCGTTAGACCCGCAGGGCGAGATCGATGTGTTGATAGGCATCGGTGGCGCACCTGAGGGTGTGTTGTCCGCCGCTGCTGCGCTGTGCATGGGCGGTGAGATTCAGGCACGCCTCGTGTTCCGCAACGAGCAAGAGCGGGAACGCGCCAAACAGCTGCTCGGCACAGAGGATGTCGACCGCGTGCTGACGCTGGAAGACCTCGCGTGGGGCAATGTGGTGTTCGCCGCGACGGGCATCACGGGGGGCAACCTGTTGGGCGGCGTGCGCTACACCGGCTGGGGCGCAATTACCCACTCGGTGGTGATGCGCTCGCGTAGCGGCACCATCCGCTGGCTGGAGACCCATCACCACTTCCATCACGATCCGAGGTACTGAGCGGTGGTTGCGGTCGAACAGGTTGGCGCCTCGCTCCAGCGCGTTGAGGAACAGATCGGGCGCGTGATTATCGGGCAGCAGCGCGTGATTGAGCAAGCGCTCTGCGCCCTGCTTGCCGACGGGCACATCCTGATTGAAGGCGTGCCGGGCATCGCGAAAACGCTCCTGGTGCGCGTGATTGCCCAGACCCTGGGGCTGCAGTTCCGCCGCGTGCAGTTCACGCCCGACCTGATGCCTTCCGACCTCATCGGCACGACCATCTTCGACGCGCGGTCGGGCGAGTTCCGCGTGCGCTACGGTCCCATCTTCGCGAACCTCATCTTGGCAGATGAGGTGAACCGCACGCCCCCCAAAACCCAATCGGCTCTGCTGGAGGCGATGGAAGAGCGTAGGGTCACCATCGACGGCGTGTCGCACCCGCTGCCCACCCCCTTCATGGTGTTCGCCACGCAGAACCCCATCGAGTACGAGGGCACTTATCCCCTGCCCGAAGCCCAGCTGGATCGGTTTCTGCTGAAGGTGGTGATGGACTACCCGTCGGAAGACGAGGAGCGGGCGATTTTGAAGCTCCATGACGAGGGGTTCCGCGCCCATCAGTTGGAGCAGGTAGGGCTAACCCCTGTAATGGGGGCGGAGGAGCTGGCACAGGTGCGCGCCGTCGTGCGCGCCGTGCAGGTCTCCGACGAGGTGCGCGACTACATTTTGCAGATTGTGCGCCGCACGCGCCAGAACGACTACCTGCTGGTGGGAGCAAGCCCGCGTGCGGGAATCGCGCTGCTGCTGGTGAGCAAGGCGCTGGCAGCGCTACGCGGGCGCGGGTTCGTCACGCCCGACGATGTGAAGCAGATGGCACTGCCCGTGCTGCGCCACCGCCTCATCCTCAAGCCCGAAGCAGAGGTCGAAGGGCTAAGCGCGGATAGAATCTTAACCAGCATCTTAGAGGCGACGCCTGTACCCCGATGAGCAGTCTGCTACTGGAGCGACCGACCCTGTTGCCCGACGAGCAGTCCGAGCATGCGAACGGACGCGAGCGGACGCCCGTGCTACTCGTGGTGCGTCCGAGCAGCAGCGGGATGCTCCGCCATGTGCAGGGGCTGATCAAGTACCTCCCGGAGTTTGGCTACGCGCCGACGCTCACGGGCCCGGAGTTCATCCGCGACCGCGCAGGGGTGTTTGCCGACTCCCGCGCGGTGCGGATGCTACGACGCCGAGCAGACGACTTCCCGTTCGTTCACTGCCATGGGGTGCGGGCAGGCTGGATCTGCGCTTGGGCGTTCCGCCGCGAGTACCCCTGGGTGTGGACGGTGCATCATCTTTTGCTCAGCAAGAGCGCGATTGTGCGTGCCCTGTGGCGGTGGATTGCCCAATTCCCACGGGTGATTACGGCGGTCTCCGAGCAAGTGAAGGCGGGCTTGGTGCAGGGAGGCGTGCCCGCAACGCGCATCGAGGTCGTGCCCGGCGGAATCGACTTAGAACGGTTCGAGAAGCTGCCGCGGCGCGATGTGATGCGGGAGCAGTTTTTCGTGCCGTTAGAGCGACCCGTGCTGCTCTGCGTGGGACGCTTCGTGCGCCACAAGGGGTTCGATATCGCGATTCAGGCGATGGAGCAAATCTGGCAGGTCTTGCCGGAGGCGGACTTGTGGCTGGCAGGCGACGGTCCTGACAACACCCGCCTTGTAAAGCTGGTCGCCCGATGTCGTCGTCCGCACCATGTGCGCTTTTTCGGGTACTGGAGCGCGGTGGAGGAGTTGTATGCCGCCGCCGATGTGCTGCTTGCGCCTGCACGCGATGCAGGGCTGGGGCTATCCACGATGGAGGCGATTGCCTGCGGGTTGCCTGTGGTGGCGACGGACATCCCCGCGATGCGCCGCCTGATTGAACATGAGCGCACCGGGCTCCTGGTACCTCCCGACTGCCCCGACGCGCTGGCACAGGCGGCGCTCCGAATCTTACAAGACCCAGAGCTGGCAAGCCGCCTCTCCGAGAACGCGCTCCACACCGCCGAGCGGTTCCACATCCGCCACACGGTGGAGCAGACGGTGCCGTTATACCAACGGGTACATCGCGAATAAGCCTGCTACCGCTCCCAGAGTTTCAAAATCACGCGCAACGGCGCATCGGTGCGAATCGCGTTCCCGCAGTGATGCACATGCGAGGCGCGATAGCCTTGCGAACGCAAGAACTTTATCGCTGCGCGCGTCGGTGGCACAGATTTGTTCAAGCGGTCGGCAATCACAGGCAAGCTGTAAACGATGGGCAGCTCGTCCAGCTCGCGATTCAGCTTGCTCAGGAATCGGCGGGCGTGGTCGAAGTGGTTCTCGTGGGCGTTGCGATACATCGCGCTCAGAAACGCATGGTCGTGTAGCGGTCCGAGCCAGAGCGGCCCTGCCCAGCGCACGGTCGTGGAAGGATTATATTCGTGGTTCACAGGGGCGGGCAACCCGGCCATAGTGGCGCGGTACTCGCCGTCGGGCGTCTGCACGAGGAAGCCCATCTGCTCGATGTTGAACCCGCGTGTGCCCTTGAACGCGCGGATCAAAACGCGCCAGCAGTAGCCATCGAAGAAGCTAAGTAACGGAACCCCGTACATGTTCGCTTGGATGAGTCGGCGCTGTACGAAGCCGATGAGAATGCGTAGCCCGATTTCGTGGCATTCGCGCCCATAGTGGGAGACGGCGTCGTAAGACTTGAGCGACTCGCCGCGTTGCGCACCACACAGCACAGGGGCATCGGTCGCCGTGATATACAGCAATCCCTCCCAGCGCACCACGCCTGTCAAATAGGGCACATAGGGCGAGGGCGTGCCAAACGGGTCTAAATCGACCCAGTCGAACCGCCGATCTTCCAAGTAGAATCGGCACAGCAGGCGTTGCGCAAGCTCGTTGTGCAGCTCCACGCGCGGGTCATCCCCGACATGCGCGCGCAGTACCTCGAAGCTCGCGTAGTTCGCGTCGTTGACCACCATTTGCTTTACGGGGGCTTCGAGCAGGTAGCGTTTTGTGCGCAGTCCCGCGCCCGCCATCAGTTCCAACACTTCGAGGGGGCGTTCGAGTCGCTCGGCTTCGGCACGCATCGCCAGCACGCCGAGATCGCGTCCCAACTTCGCGCGCGGATTGTAGAACACATGCGCGCTCTGCGGCAGATGGAACTCCGCCACACCTTCTTTGTAGACCTGAACCGCCATCGAGATGAATTGTACCGAGTG
>CALAMM010000095.1 GCA_937925775.1 uncultured Fimbriimonadales bacterium | reverse complement strand
TGCAGAACAACACCTGTCGGTACAACAAGTACGGGATTTATGTAGGGCGTGGTTCCAAAGCCGAGATAGGGATTAACTTGGTCTTCAATAATTGGCAAGGGAATGTGGTAGATGAGCGTTGGTAGGCGTTGGGCGCGGGGTGTGGGCGTTGTTGGGGGTTTAGTGCGCGGCGATGCGCAGGGGTGCGCCGCGCGGCGGACGGGATTGCCGAGATAGCCCTTCAAAACCCTCGCGAGATTGGTAAGAATCGTGGACATCTGCTCGATAGCTGGAGGCGATACGCCGATTGAGCGAGATAGTGCCGCCTGCGTGGGGCGCGTGGCTGGCAGGGTTGGAGCGCGATATGCCTGCAGCCGAGGCGATGGAGTCTGCCCTGCGCTGGCTGGCGCAGCAGACGCAGGCGCGGCAAGCGATGGTGCTGCTGCCCGTGCCCCACAAAGAGCAGGTGGAGTTCGCCTACATCGTCAGGGAACGCGCGGAGGAGTTGCGCGGGTTGCGCTTGCGTCCCCACCACACCTCGCTGGAGCCGACCCTGATGCGCCGCGAGATGTGGAGTTGCGACGGCCGCTGCGCCACGACGCGATAGGCGCGGTTCGCACGGGGTTGGCGACGCCTTTACCCAGCCTCCCTCAAAGCGCGCTGGCGCTGCTCAATCGCCCGGAGCCGTTCCGTTTTGAGTTGCTACGGCGTTTGCCGCGCGCTGGGGTGGAGTGCGCCGTCTATTAGCGGACGAACGAGTTCCATCGGGATGGGGAACACGACGGTGGTGTTGCGCTCGCCCGTGATTTCCGCCAGAGTCTGCAGGTAGCGCAGTTGGAGCGCGGCGGGCTGTTGTGCAATCATCTGCGCCGCTTGCACCAGCTTCTCCGCCGCCTGGTATTCTCCCTCCGCTGCGATAATCTTCGCTCGGCGCTCGCGCTCGCTCTCCGCCTGACGCGCCAGCGCCCGCTTCATCTCCTCAGGCAATATCACATCGCGCACCTCCACATTCGTCACTTTCACGCCGAACGCCTCGGTCTGCTCGTCGATAATCGACTGCAACTGCTGGTTAATCTTCTCGCGCCGTGCCAAAAGGTCGTCCAGCTCCGCCTGGCCGATCACGCTACGCAGGGTGGTCTGGGCAATCAGGCTGGCGGTCTGAATGTAGTCGGTAATCTGCACGACGGCGTCGCGCGGGTCCATCACCTTGAAGAGCACCACAGCGTCCACGCTCACCGACACATTATCCCGCGTAATCGCCTCCTGTCGGGGCACATTCATCGTGACGATGCGCGTGTCTACTATCCGCGCCGTGTCGATAATCGGAATCAGGAAGATGATGCCGGGGCCTTTCACCGCTTGAAAACGTCCGAGCCGCAACACCACCGCGCGCTCCCACTCAGGCAGCACGCGCAGCGACGCTCGCAACACGATGATAATAAACAAAACCACCGCTATCGTCGTCGTTGAGAACGGATTATCGAAAAAGTTCATGGTCCATCTCCCTCGGTATAGAGTGTACCCTGTTTTGGATTAGGAGGAGATGGCGGCGTGCTGTCGAAGGGTTTTTTTGTGCGTTGGGGTTGGCTCAGCGTGTTCGCCGTTGGGTGGATAGCCTCTGGTTGGGCGCAGACGATTCTCAAGGCGTCGCCCCTGCTGGACGAGGAGGCTGCCGCCTATCGCGCTGTATTCAGAGTGGAACTCGAGCGGCGTGGGAGCAGCACGCGCGGCGCGCTCGTGCTGCACGACGCTGCGCGCGGCACGCTTGTGTACCCGCTCGACCTCGCCACGAACGCCCGCAAGCAGCTCTATGTGAGCCTCTCACCGAGACACTTTGGCACTTCGCTGCGCTACGGCGCGATGCGATTAGAGTGGCGTGGCACGGACGGCGAAAGCGTCGCGGTGACCCTCACCCCACCACTTCAAACCCACTTCCCCATCGTGGTGGCAGGCGATATAATCGGCGGGCTGGAACAGTTGAATGGGCACGAGATTGTTCCCTCGTCTACAATCACCATCTCTTCAAGTGAGTTGAAGATTCCCCTCAAAGTGTATTATCGTCGTCCCGCCTCGCTCCCTGATGCATGGCAGGCTTTGTTGGAGCTTCCTGTGATTGTGTTGGTGGGTGGGGCGGAGACGCTTTCTGAGGCGCAGTGGCGCGCGTTGCGACGGTGGCTCGCGTCTGGGGGCACCCTGATGATTTCGGTCGGCTCGCTGGGCGCGGCACTCGAAGCCACTGTCCCCCCAGACCTCCGCCCCTCTGGCATTCGGCTTGCTGAGACCGCCGCGGGCGTCGCCACGCTCGCCTCCCAAGCGGACGGCTGGCAACCGCTGTTCCCTGACCCGACGCAGCGCCCCCTCCTCTATCGCAAACCGTTCGGCTTCGGGCAGCTCTATCTGTTTATGGGAAATCTGGAGCATCCGCGCTGGCGCAACTGGCCCGAATTGCGAAACCTCTTTGAGCAAGTAATTTATTCTGGCGGTGAGAACTTTCTGGGTGAGAATCTCGGTCAGCGTTTCGACGAGGCGTTCACTCGCTACACGCAGCAGGTGCGATTCAGCGGCGGCGGTTGGCAAGTGGTTGCGCTGCCCCTCTATGGCGTTGGGGTATGGGGGCTGTCGGTGTACCTGCGTCGTCGGCGCAGGTTGTCGGGAGCGTTTGCGCCGATGGCTGCGTTGGCGGCGGCTGGCGTGGTCGCCGCGCTGTTCCTTGCGCCCCGCGCCACTCGCCACGAACCGAACCTGCTCACTCAAACCCTGCAAAGCAACGGCGAGGAAGCCATGCAAATCGGCTACCTCTACGCCACGCTCGACGCAGGGTGGCACACGCTCACCATCGGCGCAGAGGTTGAGGTGCTGCGACTCGCCACCCGCCCCAACGCACGAGTGGAGATCCACTTTTTGAGCGACGCGCCGACGGTTCGTGTCCACTGCACCACACGCACCCACTTGGGAATCTGCTTCCTGCGTCCTGTAGCGGACACACCTATCCTCGAGGCGCGTAGACAAGGCACCCTCCTACACCTGCGCAACCGCAGTAGCCGCCCGCTTTTCGGAGTGCAGGTGTTCGGACGAAACGCTCGCGGCGGACCGCCTGAGCTTCTTGGGCAACGCCGCGTGTTGGACGCAGGGGCGCACGCACGCCTCGTTATCGATCGCCCCGACCGATTCGATACCCTTTGGGTGCAGGCGTTCTCCGAGCGTCCAAGCGTCCCTACAGCGACGCTGAACGGCAAACCCATCGAGGAGGTGAGCATGCGATACGGCTTCGTGCCCTGAACGATTGGTGGGAACGGTACTTCGTAGATAACCCTGCGGTTTGGCTGCTGCGCCGCGCGATGGGTTTCGAACTGTTGCAGATTACCAACGCGCAGGCTCAGACGATGTATCGTCAGTGGCAGGCGGCGGTGCGCGCTGGCGACCACGAGCGCGCTCGTGCGCTGGCGAC
Source organism: uncultured Fimbriimonadales bacterium (assembly GCA_937925775.1). GTDB lineage: Bacteria > Armatimonadota > Fimbriimonadia > Fimbriimonadales > GBS-DC > GBS-DC. Next base: position 2,804 of record CALAMM010000095.1, on the reverse strand, counting down.
CGAGCTCGCGCGGCACCTCGCGATTGCGCCCATGAACCACCGATTTTGGCGCGAGGGCGACCTCCGTCGGGTTCTTATCCTCTACGGGCTGGCGTTGGGGCTTATCGGGCATCACGCGCTCACGGGGGGCGGTCTGCTCGCTGCTATTTGGGGGAATCAACTTTGGCTGCCGACGGCTCTGGTACTGGTGAACCTCCTGCCCCTCTTCTACACCTCGCTGGTTGGTTGGCTCACCCGTGAACAAGCGCAAGGAACCGCCTTTTTTCTGCGCCTGACGCGCCTGAGCGGGCAGGACTTGCTCTACGGTGCCTACACAGCGTATGTGTTGGGCGGGATGGCGCGGGTGTACCTGATTTATGTCGTGCCTTTACTGCTACCTTTGGCGACAGGGAGCTACCAATCGTTCGGGGCAGGCCTCTGGTTTGTGGTGCGGTATGGGCTGTGTCTGATCGCGTTCGGGGTGCAGTGGCAGACGCTGTTGGCATTTCTGACGCTCGCGCGCCCAACGCTCCTGATGCAGGCGTTGGTACAGGCGTTCATCGTGCTGGCGTTCCTTGCGGTCACGTTCCTCCCCGCGGCGGTAGTGCAGAACCTACCGAGGGCGGCGCTCGAGGGGTTTGAGACCTCCCCGATATGGCTGTGGGGTGCCAAGCCGCTGTTTTGGTTCTCGGTGCTGCTTCCGCCGCTGGCGGGCGTGATGGGAGTAGATATTGCCCATCCTCTATGGGGGATTCCCCAGGCAGGGTTGGCGTGGGCGTTGGCGTGGCTGCTCGCGCCGCTTGCTGCGCGCCGCCTCCAGCAGATGTTGAATGCGCCCGAGCCTGAAGTCAAAGTGCAGGAGGGAGGATGGTGGTAATCTGGCAGAGCGCGGCGACTGTGTTCTGGATGGAGTATCGGCGCTATGTGCGCACGCGCCGCTGTTGGGTACTCACGCTCACTACGCTCTTCTTGGCAACCAGCCTCGGTGGCGCGCTCACCATGCTGGTGGTGTACGAGCCTCAAATCGCCGAAGGACTGCTCGGACTCAAATACAGCATCGCGTGGCTTATGGGCATCAGCGCGTGGTTGCCCGTTATTGTCGCGTCGCCGTTGGCCACGCGCATGCTACGCGACCTTTATAAGACGCGCACCCTGCCTGACCTGTATCTGACCGAGCTGCACCCGCTGGGGGTCGTGTTGGGGCGAGTTGGGGCGATTACCGCGCTTACGGGGCTACCGCTCCTGCTGCTCTCTCCTGTGGTCGTTTGGGCTTGCGTGTTGGCAGGCGTGCCGCCGTGGCGATGGTTCGCAGTCGTGTGTCTTGCTTTGCCAGCGTATCTGCTCAACGCAGCAGGCGATTCGTATGCTTTGCGGGGGGCAACCACCCCCGACGAGATACCGCTGACCCAGACATCCTCCCGCGCTTCTCAAAGCTGGTTCATGACCCTCTCGATAGGGTTATTTATTGCCCTAAGCGTTCTATCGGCTTTAGGGATAGGTGACGACCGGCTTCATCGGTTGCCTTTATGGGGCTTTGTGCCGCTCACCACGCCGCTCCTGCTGGATGTATGGAGTTCTCGCGAAGCATATGGGTGGATATTTATAGCAACAGCAGTGTTCACTGCGCTTGGGCTGACGCTTTGGCTCGCGATGGCGGCGGCGCAGTGGCGCGAATGGTGGTCGGCGCGTGTCTATCGATGGATGCGTTGGGGTGGCACAGCGTTGTGGCTCACGCTGGTCGCGGTGCATATGTTCATCGTGGCGCAGGTGTTCGCAACCACCCTGCACGCTGCGGAGCGATTGCTGCTTATCGCCCTGTGGCTAACAACGCTGATGAATCTGGGTGTCGCCACCCTTGCAGGGTACTTCGGGCTGCCGCGCCGCGCCGACACAGTTAGGCTGCTGGTTCCGTATCCGCTGGGGGGACTCCTTTGGCAGTGGGCGTTGCAGTGGCTCTCCGCGATTGTGCTGTATCTCACGCTGGGCATCGCCTCAGGGCAGTGGGTCGCGCTGGAGCGGTGGTGGGTCTGGTCGTTCTATGCGTGGGCAGGCGGCGTTGTGCTACCCCAGGCAATCCATAGTGGGATATGGGCATACATGCTCCGCTACCCGTGCCCGACGAAAGGCGACTTCTTCCACGAATTTTACATCGGCACAAGACGAGCGCGCGCCTCCTACGAGACCAGTTCCCAGTGGGTAACGCACGGGCTGATGGCTCTGGTTTGGGTGTTAGGTGCGCTTATATTGCTTCGGTTGGTGATACGGTTGGTAAACTTAGCTCTCTTCCAGTCAAGTGCGCTGGACGCGCTGGCGGATATGCTGCTGCGGATTCATCCATGGTGGGGATTTTACCAAGAGTGGGTGGGGATAGGCAGCGGGCTGTATAGCGTCTACACGCTGGGTTTGGCTGTGTTGCTAAGTGTCTGGCGGGGGCGATCGGGGTGGTTGTCGGCGGAGGCGCACACGCAGCAGTTCATTGAGTGGCAACGCCAGCGCCATGCAGCCGTGAACCCTCCCAGCGTGGAGTAAGCTCGTCCGAGCGTTCCTTTTGCTCCAGCGCAGCGGGGTTGATGTCGATACTGATGGAGCGTCGGTTCCGCAAGGCGCACTCCACCGCCACCGTGCCTCCGCCTGCAAAGGGGTCCAACACCACCTCGCCAGGGCTGCTGAGCCGTTCCACGAACTCCCCCATCACCTGGGGCAGAATCTTGGTCGGGTAGTCGTACAGGCTGTGCGGGAACGGCACGGTGGCTTCCCGCCCCAGATCGATAACCGACTTGTACCCCACACGCGCTTGCGGCGGCGTTGGTTGGCTCATGGTTTCT
>CALAMM010000094.1 GCA_937925775.1 uncultured Fimbriimonadales bacterium | reverse complement strand
GCCATTCGCTGGCGGTTCAGCTCCGCCCATGCACGCGAACACTGCACCGAGCGCATCCGCTCTTTGTGGGCAATCAGTCGCGCGGCGTGGTTGCATACAATCTCCCACGCGCGAAACACAGGACGCGAGTAGAACAGAAATACCAAGCGCGTCGTAAGCCGCGCTGGCGTCCGCTCCGACGCCGCCACTTGCATCTTCACTGGCTCCAGGATGGTGGGGGTATTATACGTGTTCGGGGGACGAAGATGCGCACGATCCGATATCTGCTGGCGTTGTTGCCAGCGCGCTGATGGCGCTCCTCATCCCCTCTATCCACACGGCGGAACAAATAGTGGGGCGTGAGGGTGCCAGCTCGTTGCCTGCGCTGCCTCTCCACTTTCTGCGTTGGGTCATGCCTGCCGCCGTTGCATGGGTAGGGCTGCTGATGCTCTCTTTTGCGGTTGTGTTCGCCGTGTTCCGTCGCCCTGATTCGCCAGAGCGAACGCTGAAAGAATTGCACACGGCGTTGGGGGTTATGTTGGTCATCCTGCTGGTGGGGTTGAACCTCCTCCTGTTGTGGAATTGGCGCGTAGACCTGCAGATGGAGCAGTTCGCGTGGGGATTGCGCCACGACGAAGTGGGGATGGCGATGCGCCTGTCGGGCTTGGAGTCGCAGATGCCTCCACCCACGCCGATGCCGTAGCGCCTACCCTCGCCGCGCCAATCGCCTCGCGCCTCCGAGGCCGATACAGCGTCCGACCTCAGAGGAGCAGGGTACACTGTGCTTGTCATGAAGGTCGGTGTAATCGGCTGTGGGAACATCAGCCCTGTGTATCTGCGGGTGGCACAGGAATTTCCAGAGATCGAGGTGTTCGCGGTAGCCGACGCGGTTTCGGAGCGGGCGCAAGAGTGCGCTCGTCGGTTCAATGTGCCCCATGTGCTGGGCGTGGAGGAGCTGTTGAACCATCCTGAGATTGAAATCGTGCTGAACCTGACGCCGCCGAAAGCGCATGCACCTCTCAACAAAGCTGCGCTGCAGGCGGGCAAGCATGTCTACTGCGAGAAGCCATTCGGGGTGGCTCGTGAGGAGGCACGCGAGGTGCTCGAAATCGCAGCACAGCGGGGACTCTACATCGGCTGTGCGCCCGACACGGTGCTGGGCGCAGGGATTCAGACCTGCCTGAAACTGATTCGCGAGGGCGCAATCGGCGCCCCTGTTGGCGCAGGCGCGTTTATGCTCTGCCCCGGACACGAACGGTGGCATCCGAACCCTGAATTTTTCTATCAGCAGGGCGGCGGTCCGATGCTGGATATGGGACCCTACTACATCACGACACTGATTACGCTTTTGGGCGTGGCGAGGCGGGTCGCGGGCATCAGCCGAATCACGCACCCCACGCGCATGATTACCAGCGAGCCGAAGCGGGGGCAGATAATCTCGGTGGAAACCCCCACCCATATCACGGGCGCGATTGAGTTCGCCAGCGGCGCGATTGCAACGGTCATTATGTCGTTTGATGTGGAGGCGCACCGACTGCCGTGCATCGAGATTTACGGCACGGAGGGCACGCTCGGCGTGCCCGACCCAAACGGGTTTGGCGGCCCCGTGCTGCTACGCCGGGCAAACGACGCCGAGTGGCGCGAAGTGGAGCTGACCCATCCCTACGCCAATCAGTATCGCGGTCTGGGGCTGGCAGAAATGATCCGCGCAATCCAGCAGGGACGCCCCAATCGCCTGAACGGACACCTCGCCTACCATGCGCTGGATATCATGCTGGCATTCAACGACTCGTCGGCGTCGGGACGACATATCGAGCTGGAAAGTACCTGCACGCCTCCTGAGCCGATGCCAGTGGAGGGGTTATAAGCGCGCATCCCTTGCCCAGCAGTTCGGACACAGCAATCGCCCTGTCGGGTTTAGACAGGGGCGAGACCGTTGCGTCTGGCGCGTTGAACCGCACAGAGCGATACCTCAGCTGCGTGCGGGCGACGGAATGTTCGGGTTCGTCGGACGGCATACTGTTCGGGCGTGAAGCGCAGCCGCTGGAGCGACGGATGCGTGCCTCCCTGCTCCTCAGTTGCAGGCGTCGTCGGATCTGGCGGCGCAGACATTTCGCCTCAGCAAACCTCGGTAGCACAGGAGTTTTGAGCAGGGCGTCGAACAGGGTAGCCGATGTTCAGGAGGCGTGTGGTGCCCGCGCTGCTGGGCGCGGCGATAGTCCTGTCGGTGCTGACCTTGCTGATTATGGCGTCTGGTCAGTCGGTGGGCGAGGGTTTGCAGATTATCCTGCAGGGCGCTATCGGCTATCCCCGCGCGGACGCCTACGGTCCTGCCGATGCGTGGGACGCCGTGCTGCACGATATGACGCTGCTGCTGCTCACTGGTCTGGCAGTGGCGGTTGCGTTGCAGGCGGGGCTGTTCAATATTGGCGCGGCGGGGCAGCTGCTGGTGGGTGCGTTGGCGGCGGCGTGGGCGGGCACGCTGACGGGCGTTCCCGACAGGCTGCATCTGCTGTTGACGCTGATGGTGGGGGCGGTGGCGGGGGCGCTGTGGGCGTTCGTCCCCGTGTGGCTCAAGGTACGGCGTGGCGCCCACGAGGTCATCTCCACCATCATGTTCAACTACATCGCGCTCTATTTGACCCACTGGCTGGTGACGGAACGCTTGAAAGACCCGATGGGCGACGCGCCGCAGACTGCTCTCGTTCTCGAGGCTGCCCGATTACCCATGCTGCGGGAGGACTTCCTGCAGGCAAGTTGGGGACTGGGGATTGCGGTGGTGATTGCGCTGTGGTTATGGCTGACGCTGTATCACTCGGTCTGGGGCTACGAGCTGCGTTTGACTGGTGCGAACCGCGATGCTGCCGATGCGGCGGGGGTTTCCACCGCGAGGCGGATGGTGGAGGCGATGCTGCTGTCAGGCGCGCTGGCAGGACTCGCGGGCGCGATTGAGGTCTGCGGGACGCAGTACCGCTTCTTTGAGGGCTTTCCGAGCGAATACGGCTTCGACGGGATTGCGGTCGCGTTGCTGGCGGGCAATCACCCTGCGCTCGCGCTGTTCTCGGCTTGGCTGATGAGCGCGTTGCGCAGCGGAGCCTATCACCTCCACGCCGAGACGGGCGCACCCAAAGAGATCGCGGTGGTGGTGCAGGCGGTGTTAATCCTCTATGTCGCGGCGGTCTATCTGCGCAAACGACGCTTGGAAGGCTAAGGTCGCACGCGCTATTGGAAGTCGGTAGGAGGCAAGGTGCGAACGAGGTGTGCTGATGGGTGAGATTTTCGATGGGCAACTGTTCGGCGCGGCGATTCGGCAGGCGACGCCGCTCATCTTGGCGGCGCTGGGCGGGCTGATGAGCGAGCGGGTAGGCGTTATCAACATCGGGCTGGAAGGCAAGATTCTGATGGGCGCGTTCGCTGCGGCGCTGGGCGCACTGCTTACCGGCTCGCCACTGGTGGGGCTGGGCTGTGCCATCTTGGTTGGCATAACCCTCGCCCTGCTCCACGCGGTCGCCACGCAAGCATGGCGTACTGATCATATCGTTAGCGGCGTGGCAATCAACCTGCTTGCGCTGGGACTCAGCACTTATCTCTTCCGCCAGTTGATTGTGCCGCGCGAAGAGGCAGGGCAGACCTCTGTCGTGCCCATGTTCGCGCCAATCCCACTGGGCGGGATGGAGTCGCTCCCGCTGCTTGGCGCGTTGCTGAAAGACCAGAGCTGGCTCACTGTGTTGGCGCTTCTATTGCCTTTCGTTCTGCTGGCGCTGCTCACTTACACGCGCTGGGGTTTGCGTGTGAACGCGGTGGGCAACGATTCGGTCAAGGCGCGCACGATGGGGGTGCCAGTTATGCGCATGCGTTATCTTGGTGTGATGTGGTCGGGCGTGTTTGCCAGCATGGCGGGGGCGTTTCTGGTGCTGGCGGCGACTGGTCAGTTCCGCGAGAACATGAGCGCAGGCAGAGGGTTTATTGCGCTGGCGGCGTTGATTTTCGGCAGGTGGCATCCGCTGGGCGCGGCGGGCGCCGCGCTGGGGTTCGGATTCTTCGAAGCGCTGCAGATGCGCCTTCAAGGTCAGCCCCTGTTCGGCATGCAGCTACCGACCGACCTGCTGTTGATGCTCCCCTACCTGCTCACCGTCGTTGCGCTGATGGGGCTGCTGGGCAAGATGAAGCCACCCTCCGACCTGGGCAACTAATCTTCCAGCAAGTAGAGCGTCAAGCACTTGCAAGCCCCACCCGACTTGATGAACTCGGTCATGGGGATCTCGTGTACCGTGTAGCCACGCTCCTCTAAGTAGAACCGCAAGATGGGGCAGCCTGCAGGCATCACGACATGCTTGTCGATGACCACCGAGTTGCAGGCGAACCGAAGGGCTTCTTCAGGGCTGACGGGGATGGTCTCAAAATGTTGCTCAATCACGCGCCGCGCGTACCAGTCGAACGCTTCAGGATAGTAAGCGACCAGTCGCCCCCCAAGCGGCAGAAAGCAGGTATCCAAGTGGTACCAGCGGTCGTCCACCAGCTCCAAGCTCAAGACCTCCAGCCCTGTGAGCTGGCTAAGGTAGCGGTGGGCGCAGATGTCGGTGCGTTTTCGGTAGCCTGCCACGATCAGTCCGTCAATCAGGAAGGCATCGCCCTCGCCTTCAAACGCGCAATCGGACGGCATCAAATGCACCGTGTAGCCCTGCTCACGAAACCACTGCTCGAAGTACGGCTCCTCCACCTGACGCTCTGGATGACGGAAGCGCGACAGCACAACCTGCTTGCCAGGCAGTGGTAGCCCCGCGTTGGCAGTGAACACCATGTCGGGCGCTTCGCTCGCCTGCTCAATCAGGCGCACCGGGATTCCGACCTGTTCGGTCAGCGTGCGATAAAGCATCTCCCACTGGCGCCAAGCCAGCTGCTTATCGGGCTTATTGCTCAGGTGCATCCAAGCGTTGATCTCGTAGAGCAAGTCGTACGCGCTGGGAGCGCACATGAGCAACGCCGCGACGCGGGTCGTGCGCTGTTGCTTCATCGGTTGCGTTGTCGTCTGCATCGTTTCGGCTCCTGCAAACTGGGTGGATGGCTCGCTCCGTCCGTTAAACTCGTATCGATACTTTACGGACGCGAGCGTGAGCAAGTTTCACCTGTAAAGCAATTATGCCACACTGGGCGAGGCATTCTCCACTTGAGATTCAGTGAGTGGGGCGCGCAGGTGGGATTAGGCGGCTTCCCGATTCGTGAGGGAGGGGTCAACGGTCTGTGCCTCTGTGGCGGGGAGGAACACAGAGAATCGCGTGCCCTGACCGACTTTGCTGAAGACCCGAATCTCGCCTCCATGCTCTTCCACAATCTGTTTGGCAATCGACAGTCCCAGCCCCGTACCCTCCGCTTTGCGTGTGTAGAACGGTTCGAAAATCTTCTCTAAATCTTCAGGGGGGATGCCATGCCCTGTATCCTCCACATGAATCCAGACCCCCTTCGGCTCCTCGTTGCGCTCTGTGAGGACGCGCACGGTGCCGCCGTTCGGCGTGGCTTGCTGCGCGTTGATGAGGAGGTTCGTGAACACATGTTGCAGGCGCGCGGCGTTGCCCCACACAGGCGGAAGGTCAGGCGCGAGCTGCTTTACGAGGGTAATCCCGTGGCGCAGTAGCAAATGCTCTGTGAACACAAAAGAGTCGCGCAGTATCTGATTGATGTCCACCAGGCTGCGTGCATCAGGTCTGGAGGTGCGGGCGAAGCGCAGGAGGCAGCTCACGATATCGCGTGCGCGGTGCGCTCCTTGCACCAAGTTCTCTATCGCCTGAGCGACGCGCTCGTACTCCGTGTCGCTCCAGTTCGCGGGGCGGTTCGAACGCAGTTTCTCGGAAACCAGTTGCGCGAAGCCGACCACGGCGGTGAGCGGGTTATTCAGTTCGTGTGCCACGCCAGCGGCGAGGGTGCCAATCGCCGACATCTTTTCCTGCTGGATGAGCGCCTCAGACTTCTGGCGCAGCTCCTCATAGGCGCGTTGGAGCTGCTCGAACAGTTCGCGATTGTGTTTGCGCAGATTGCGTCGTTCGAGGGCGCGGGCAACGACCGTGTTGAGCACCGCGATATCGTCCAGCGGTTTGAGCAGGTACTCGAAGATGTTGCCCGCTTTGAATGCCTGAAGCGCGTTCTCCAGCGAGCCGTGCCCTGTCAGCACGATAATCTCAGCGTCGGGCAGATGCTCGCGCGCCGCGGCGATGACCGCCAACCCGTCTTTGCGCGGCATACGCATATCAGTCAGGATTACGGCGTACTCGTTGTGCCGTATCTTTTCAATCGCTTCTTCGCCGTCCGCTGCCGTGTCCAGCAGGTAGCCGTCGCCGCGCAGCTGGCGGGTGTAGACATAGCGTAAATCTTCTTCGTCGTCCACGATGAGCACGCGCTCGGCCATACCGCTCGCCTCACGAAGTATTATCGGCAGGTGAACGGATTTGACTCAGGGGTCAGACCAAATGGCTGTGGGGGTACAATCTCGATGTGCCGCCGTTGCAGGTAGTGTGGTTTAAGCGTGATTTGAGGGTTTTTGACCACGCGCCTTTGTATGAAGCGAGCCAGCGTGGGTGGGTGTTGCCGCTTTATATTGTGGAGCCGGAGTTGTGGCGTCAGCCAGACGCTTCGAATCGGCAGTGGCGTTTTATTCGCGAGTGCCTGCTGGAGTTGGACCGTGCGCTGGGCGAGCGGGCTGGCAGGGCGTCTGGGCTGATAGTGCGGGTAGGTGATGCTGTCGAGACGCTGGAGGCGATCCATCAAGCGCATGGCATCGGTGCGCTGTGGGCGCACATGGAAATCGGGAACAACTGGACTTTCCAGCGCGACAAGGCGGTGCGTCGCTGGGCGCGGGCGCGGGGCGTGCCGTTTTATGAGCTCCCCCAAGATGGTGTGATTCGGGGGTTATCGTCGCGCACGGGCTGGCGCGAGCATTGGGAAGCTGCGATGAGCCAGCCGTTGGTTCCTGCGCCGACGCATCTGCGCATTCCGCCGTTGCGCTCCGATGCCCTGCCTGTATCGGTCGGCGATGATGATTGCCCCTATGCACAGCGAGGCGGTCGCACGCGCGGGCTGGCGCTGCTCCGCAGTTTTCTCGGTCATCGCGTGCGCCGCTATGCGCGGGGGCTGTCGTCGCCCCTGACCGCGCCGAGCGCATGCTCGCGCCTGTCGCCCTATCGGGCGTATGGCGTGCTCTCACTGCGCGAGGTCGTGCAAGCCACGCGCCGACGCATCGAGCAGGTGGGCGACGACCCGAAACAGGCGGGGCTCCTGCGCGCCTTGCAAGCGTTCGAATCGCGGCTCGGCTGGCGCAGCCACTTCATGCAACGCCTTGAGAGCCTGCCCAGCATCGAGTTCGAGCCGATGCACCCCGCGCTCGCCCACGAACGCACGGAAATCGATCCCGCGTTGTTCGACGCTTGGGCGCACGGACGCACGGGCTACCCCTTTGTAGACGCTTGCATGCGCATGCTCCACGCCACTGGCTGGATTAACTTTCGCATGCGTGCGATGTTGACAGCTTTTGCGTGCTATCATCTCTGGCAGCCGTGGCGCGCGGTGGGGTTGCATCTTGCGCGGCTCTTTGTGGACTATGAGCCGGGCATCCACTGGAGCCAAATCCAGATGCAGTCGGGCAGCACGGGCATTAGCGCGTTCCGTATTTATAATGTAGTGAAACAGTCGTACGACCAAGACCCGACGGGCGTGTTCATTCGCCGTTGGGTTCCAGAGTTGCGGCGTGTGCCAGCAGCGTGGATTCACGAGCCGTACCGCATGCCGCTTGAAATGCAGCGCGCGTACGGCTGCATCATCGGCGTGGACTACCCCGCGCCCATCGTGGCGCACGAGGCGGCGGCGCGCGCCGCCCGCGAGAAGCTGCGGCGCGCCTACAGTACCCCTGAAGCAAAAGCCATCAGCGAACAGATCCTACAACGCCACAGCCGCCGCTCCCAACGCGAGCCGCGCCCTCGTCCAACTCCCCAATTCCAACTGGAGCTGTTCGAACAGTAGGAGCAGACCTGCGTGCCAGCCCTTGAAATGCAGGGGGCACACGCAGGTGCGACCCACCACCCTATGCCGCTGCAGGGGCAGACACACTGGTCTGCCCCTGCCACATGCTCGGCGTCCCCGCTAACGAAGTGTGCTTAGCGAGACTGTCCCAGCCACGCAATAGCCTCAGGGAGGCTTTCAAGGACTTGTCTGCACGGGCACTGGCTCTCGGCGTTTGACCGATTCGTACCCAGCAATCGCCACGGACGCCGCGCGATAGCCGTCTTCGCCTGTCGCCAGCACCTGCCGCGGTGCGCCTGCAACGACGCGCACAAACTCGTCTATCATCCAGTAGTCGATATCGTCGCCCCA